>JAFYWD010000084.1 GCA_017558205.1 Lachnospiraceae bacterium
CTGGGAATTGAAGGAGTAGACGGCATTGTACTGGATTTGGGAGTTTCTTCCTATCAGCTGGATACGGTGGAGAGAGGCTTTTCTTATCGATTTGATACTGCTCTTGATATGAGAATGGATAACAGGCAGAGTCTTACTGCGAAGGAAATTATCAATGAATATGCAGAAAAAGACTTATATCGGATTATCAGGGACTACGGAGAGGATCAATTTGCCAAGAATATTGCCAAGCATATTGTCAGAGCAAGAGAGATAAAGCCAATTACCACAACCTTTGAATTAAATGAAGTTATTAAGGCTGCCATTCCTGCCAAAATGAGAAAAACAGGAGGACATCCTTCTAAAAAGACTTTTCAGGCAATCAGGATAGAATGTAACCGGGAGTTGGAGGTTTTAAGGGATACCTTGGATGATATGATAGATTTACTAAAGCCGGGAGGAAGATTATGTATCATTACCTTTCACTCACTGGAGGACAGGATGGTAAAAACAGCTTTCAAAAAAGCAGAAAATCCTTGTGTATGTCCTTCGCATTTTCCGGTATGCGTTTGCGGTAATGCTTCCAAGGGAAAAGTAATAACAAGAAAGCCAATTCTTCCTTCACAGGAGGAATTAGAAATAAATTCGCGCTCTAAAAGTGCAAAATTAAGAGTATTTGAGAAAGAAATGGGGAGATAGTATATGGGGTATCGTAGCACTACAAACGGTACAAAAGCAAGCAGAGGGAATAGAGGATACTCTTCCTTCACAGAAGGAAATACAGTTAGAAAGCTAAATGTGGTTAAAGAGCTTCAAAGGCCTATAGAAGTACCAAAAATCAGTCATAATACGCAGAAGAACCGTGATAAGGCTCTTTATATGAATCTTGGTTATGTTTTGTTTTTGGTAGCAGCTTTAGTAGGTGCAGCCATGATTCTTATTAATTATATAAAGATTCAGTCTGAGCTGACTCTTACCGTGAAAAATATAGCTAATTTGGAAAGCCAATTAAATGATTTAAGATTATCTAATGATGAGGATTATAGCAGGGCGGCCAGTTCGGTAGACCTGGAGGAAATAAGAAGGGTTGCAATCGGAGAGCTGGGAATGCGTTATGCCAAAGAAGGTCAAATTATCAATGTACAGGGCGAAGGCAGTGATTATGTAAGACAATTGGCAGATTTTGAGGAATAAAGTAGGTGTTAGTTTGAAACAAAATAGAAATCGGAATAACAAGAACAATGTTAATAGCAAAAAACAAAAAGCTCGTTTTTCCATGAACATGCAAAAGAAGCTGGTAGTATTATTTTTCATAATACTACTGGCTTTCTTGGGATTAGCCATAAAACTTGTTTATATAAAAGAAAAAAAGGGGGAAGAATATACCAAGAATGTACTGAGCCAGCAGAAATATCAGAGTACAACACTTCCTTATAAAAGAGGTGATATTCTTGACAGGAAGGGTACTAAGCTGGCAATTAGTGAAAAGGTGTATAATCTGATTATAGACTGTAAGGCAATGTCAGAAAAGGAGGAATATCTGCAGTCGACCATGGAGGCTTTGAAGCAGGCATTTCCGGGACTGAATCATAGTGAAATTAAAGCTTATATTATGGCTAATCCTACCAGAAGATATTATGTAGTGAAAAAACAGCTGACATATGAAGAAATTAGTGGTTTTGTAGAAATACAAAATGATAAAACTACATATCCTAATGTGGTAGGGGTATGGTTTGAGGAAGAGTTTAGAAGAATGTATCCCAACGGAAGTCTGGCCAGTGATGTGGTAGGTTTTACCATAAAGAATAGTGAGGGAAGCGGTTTTCAGGGAAACTACGGACTGGAGGCCTACTATAATGATATTTTAAACGGCAGCAATGGAAGAGAGTATGGGTATCTGAATGAGGATTCTACCTTGGAAAGAACCACTATTCCGGCGACAGATGGCTATAATCTTGTATCCACCATTGATGCCAATATACAGAGTATTGTTGAAAAATATCTGAAGAAACATAATGAAGAATATACCAATTATTATCGCCAGGGAAACGGTGCTATGGGAGCCGGCTGCATTGTAATGGATATAGACAGTGGAGAGATTTTGGCTATGGCTGACTATATCCCCTATGATTTGAATAACCCCTATGATACTTCTGTTTTAAAAGGAACAACCCTGTTAACGGCCGAAGGGAAGATGACAGAAGAGGAGACGGTTTTAACAGCAGAGAATTTGGAAGCATCCTTGTCTGATAATGATATAACGAATGCTAATCTTAATTCGATTTGGAAAAATTTTTGCATCTCCAATACCTATGAACCCGGTTCCACCGCAAAGGCATTTACCATTGCAGCAGGCTTAGAATCAGGAAAAATGACAGGAAATGAGTATTATACCTGTAATGGGGCTCTACAGATTGCTGATTATACGATTAAATGTCACAATTATAAATTAGGTGGAGATGGTACCATTGATGTACAAAAGGCGATGGAGGAGTCCTGTAATGTAGCTCTCATGCTGATGGGGAATCAGATGGGAAAGGATGTATTTCTGGAATACCAGGAACGTTTTAATTTTGGCTTAAGAACTAATATAGATTTATATGGAGAATCAAGAACAAGAAGTCTGGTATTTAACAGCCAAAATATGGGACCAACGGAGCTTGCTACTTCCACCTTTGGACAGGGCTATAATGTAACCATGATTCAAATGATCAGTGGGTTCTGTTCATTGATTAATGGCGGATATTATTATGAACCCCATGTGGTAAAAAGAATTACCACAGCAGATGGATCCTTAGTAAAAGAAATAGAACCCAGAATTATTAAGCAGACAATTTCTGAAAGTACCTCCCAGTTGATTCGTCAGTATTGCAAGGGAGTAGTTGATAACGGAACAGGAAAAACAGCCCGTCCTGCCGGATATTCTATTGGTGGAAAAACAGGAACGGCAGAAATGGGAACACGTAATAAGCAGGATTATGTAGTTTCTTTCATGGGATATGCTCCGGCAGAGGATCCTCAGATTGCTGTTTATGTAGTAGTGGATCGCCCCAATGTAGGAAAGCAGGATGATGCCAAGCATGCTACCAGACTGGTAAGAAGTATTTTGACTGAGGTATTACCTTATTTGAATATTTTTATGACAGAGCCCTTATCAGAAAGTGAGATACAGGAACTGGAGAATCTTGATTTGGAAATTGTCATGGAGGCAAATAAAGGACAGCAGACGATTTCGGGAAATGAGATTATTGTAAGTGATGATTCATTATCAGATAATAATATAGATGGTGAGGAACTGGAACTAAAGGAAGAGGAAACCATAACAGATGCCCAGGGAGGAGATATTACATCGTCTATTACTGCCCAAGAGGGTGTGGGAGATACAGCACCATTAACAGGGGTCTTAATTAATCCTGAAACAGGTGAGGCACTCAATCAGAATGTGGAGGATGATTCACCTTATTAATTCTTCAGGCAATAGTTTGAGATAGTATTTCAGATAGAGAGTACAGGTGACGGAAAACAGCTTAAACTGCCATGAATAACCTTATAAATATCTTAATAAATTATAGTAAGATTGCTTTGAGAGGTTTCCTTCATTGCTACGAATAAAAACCCGTCATAGGAAAAAGATTTTAATGTCTACTGCTATTTTACTGTTATTAATAGTGGGATTGATTATCAGAATTACCTACTTTATGGTATATCAGTCAGAGTATTATAGTAAAAAGGCAGTTGAGCTTCATCAGAGAGAGCGAAGTATTAAGGCGAAAAGAGGAAGAATTCTTGATCGTAATGGAGTAGTTTTGGCTGATAATATTACTGTCTGTACTGTTTCTGTTATTCATAGTCAAATCAAAGATCCGAAAACTGTTATCAGGGTTCTAAGTGAGGAGTTACAGCTTAGTACGGAATTTATAAAAAAAAGAGTAGAAAAGGTATCCTCTATAGAAAAGATAAAAAGTAATATTAGTAAACAAGTAGGGGACAGGATAAGGGAATATGAGCTGGAGGGCGTCAAGGTTGATGAGGATTATAAGAGATATTATCCATATGGAGAGCTGGCTTCCAAGGTGCTTGGCTTTACAGGAGGAGATAATCAGGGAATTATTGGCCTTGAAGTAAAGTATGATGAACAGCTGCAGGGAGAACCGGGAGTAATATTAACTTTTACGGATGCTAAGGGTGTAGAAATTAAAAATAAGGAAGAGGAACGAAAAGAGCCTGTGGCAGGAAATGATCTGGTAACTACACTGGATTATAATATTCAGTCTTATGCAACTCAGATTGCAAAACAGGTGATGGAAACAAAGCAGGCAACGAGAGTTTCCATTCTTGTGATGGATCCCGGAAGCGGAGAAATCCTGACTATGGTAGATGTACCTGAATTTGATTTGAATTCGCCCTTTCAAGTACCGGATTCTTTGGTTTTTACCAATGAGGAGGAAAAACAAAAGCTTTTAAACGGTATTTGGAGAAACGGCTGTATTAATGATACTTATGAGCCGGGATCAATTTTTAAGATTATTACTGCTGCAGCAGCTTTGGAGGAAGGAATTGTTTCGCCTTCTCACAGATTTTTTTGTCCCGGCTACATTATGGTAGAGGATAGAAGAATACGTTGCCATAAATACGGAGGACATGGCTCGGTTGATTTTACGGAGGGAATACAGGGCTCCTGCAATCCGGTATTTATCTCCCTGGGCTTACAATTGGGAATTGATAAATATTATGAGTATTTTCAAAAGTTTAAGCTGACTGAAAAAACAGGCATAGATCTTCCGGGAGAGGCAGGAACCATTATGCATAAAAAAGAAAACATGGGACCGGTGGAGCTGGCTACGGTAGCCTTTGGCCAATCCTTTCAAATTACTCCTATACAGATGGCAGCCACGGCGGCAGCTTTAATTAATGGAGGAAATAAAGTGACACCTCATTTGGCACTAAAATCCCTGCAGCAGGAGGGACAGGATGCTAAGAACTATGCCTTTGCGGTTACAAAACAGCTGGTATCAGAGGAAACCTCAGCCACCCTTCGGCAACTATTGGAAAAGGTGGTAGATGGAGGTACCGGATCAAATGGATATGTGGAGGGATACCGTATAGGAGGAAAAACGGCTACAAGTCAGACACTTCCCAGGAACAGCGGAAATTATATCGCCTCCTTTTTAGGCTTTTGGCCGGCAGAAAACCCGAAAATCCTGGCCTTAGCCATTGTTCATAATCCTAAGGGGGTATATTACGGAGGACAGGTGGCTGCTCCTATTGTCAGGCAGCTTTTTGAGAATATTCTTCCTTATTTGGAAGGAATGTGATATAACAAAAGATATGGTATTCAGATAGGAGGAATTTTTATGAGCGTTACATTTGTATTTCCGGTATTGATATCATTTATTATCAGTGCTGTATTAGGACCTTTTTTAATCCCTTTTTTAAGAAGGCTTAAGGTAGGGCAGACTACCAGGGATGATGGACCCAAGTCTCATTTGAAAAAAAATGGAACGCCTACTATGGGAGGAATCATGATTCTTTTGGCAGTGGTGATTACGTCCCTGTTTTATGTGAAAGATTATCCGAGAATCCTTCCTATTCTATTTTTAACTCTTGGTTTTGGGATTATAGGATTTATAGATGATTATATTAAAGTAGTATTGAAAAGATCCCTTGGACTTCGTGCCTGGCAGAAAATGGCAATGCAGATTGTTGTTACCGGTCTGTTTACTTATTATTTATACAGGGTATGTCCGGAAAATCTTTTGATGAAGCTTCCTTTTTGGAGTGATAAACTACTGGATTTAGGAATTTTATCAATTCCTGCAGTTTTTTTTGTTGTAATCGGAACTGTTAACGGAACTAATTTTACCGATGGTTTAGATGGTTTGGCAAGTAGTGTAACTATTATGGTAGCTACCTTTTTTTCAGTAGTTGCTATAGGAACGGGCAGTGGCATTGAGCCTGTTACCTGTGCTGTTGTGGGAGCACTTATGGGATTTTTGTTGTTTAATGTATATCCGGCCAGTGTATTTATGGGAGATACCGGCTCTCTGGCACTGGGGGGCTTTGTGGCAGGAACGGCCTATATGCTTCAGATGCCTGTTTTTATAATTATTGTGGGAGGTATCTATCTGATCGAGGTTTTATCGGTAATGATGCAGGTAAGCTATTTTAAGCTGACCAAAGGAAAAAGAATTTTTAAAATGGCACCTATCCATCATCATTTTGAACTTTGCGGATGGTCGGAGACGAGAGTTGTAGCTGTATTTTCCATAGTTACTGCCTTACTGTGTCTGGTGGGGCTTATGGCAATGTAAAATAAGAAAAGGATAATGTTATGAATTTTAAGGGAAAAAGGGTATTGGTAGTTGGCTGTGGAATCAGTGGAGTGGCAGCTGCTGCATTATTAGTGAATAAAGGAGCAATTCCTACCTTATTTGATGAAAATGAAAAGGCAGATCGGGAAAAGATTAAGGAACGTTTAGGTGAGATTTCTGATATTAATATTATTTTGGGAAAGCCGGAGGATGACTTTTTAGAAGAGCAGGAGCTGGTTGTATTAAGTCCGGGAGTACCATGTGAAGGTCCCTTGATCTCTCTTTTTCAGGAAAAGAAGCTTCCGATTATCGGTGAAATTGAATTGGCTTATTTGTGCAGTAAAGGAAGGCTGCTGGCCATAACGGGAACTAACGGAAAAACTACGACTACAGCTTTAGTGGGAAAAATAGTGGAAGAATATTATGAATCGGCTTTCATTGTAGGTAATATAGGCATCCCCTATACAAAGATGGCTGAGGAAACAAAAGATGAAAGTGTAACAGTAGCAGAAATCAGCAGCTTTCAGCTGGAAACTATTACAGAATTTCATCCCACAGTAAGTGCAGTATTAAATATTACTCCGGATCATTTAGACAGACATCATACCATGGAAAACTACGTAAATATTAAAAGCCGGATTACACAAAACCAAAGGGCGGAAGAATTTTGTATATTGAATTATGAAGATCCCCATAGGGAGCAGATAGAAAAACAATGTCCTGCTACTATCGTATATTTTTCTTCCAAGAGAGAGTTACCTGATGGATATTATTTGAAGGGAGAAGATTTAAAATATGCTTCTGATAAAGTAGAGGAGCAGCTTTTAAATATTAATGAAATGAAGCTTCTGGGAATTCACAATGTGGAGAATGTTTTGGCAGCAATAGCTATGACGGAAAGCTTTGGAATTCCAAGAGATCATATTTTGAAAGTGGTGAGAAATTTTACGGCAGTAGAACATAGAATAGAATATGTAGCTACCATTAATGACGTAGAATATTTTAATGATTCTAAAGGAACTAATCCTGATGCAGCCATTAAGGCAGTGCAGGCTATGAATGGCCCCACTCTGTTAATTGGAGGAGGTTATGATAAGAGCAGCAGCTATGATGAATGGATTGAAAGCTTTCAAGGAAAAGTAAAACTATTAGTTTTAATTGGCCAGACAAGGGAAAAAATTGCAGAATGTGCAAATAAACATGGATTTCATAATGTGTTACTGGCAGATTCCCTGGAGGAGGCGGTAGAACAATGCTATAAAAATGCAAAAGCAGGAGATCGGGTACTATTATCACCTGCCTGCGCCAGCTGGGGAATGTTTCCTAATTATGAAGTACGTGGAAAAATATTTAAAGACATAGTCAATAACCTAAGGGAGAATTAAATGAGAAGTAATGGGGGAAAAGTAAGGAAACTGAATACTGTAAAAAAGGAAGTACAATTCTTCGATTACAGTTTACTGTTCGTAGTATTGTTTCTGGTAGGCTTTGGTCTGATTATGGTGTATTCGGCCAGCTCTTATGACGCCTCCACATCTAAATCCTTTAATTATGATGCAGCCTATTTCTTAAAGAAGCAGGCACGAGCAGCTTTAATGGGAGGAGTTGGTATGATTGTTATGGCTTTTATTCCTTATGGTTTTTGGGAACGGTTTGCCATAGCAGGCTATCTGATATCAATGGTTTTAATAGTTCTGGTATTAACACCACTGGGAATTGAGGCAAATGGTGCCAGAAGATGGTTAAATCTGGGAATTTCAGTTCAACCGGCAGAAATTGCCAAGTTGGCCATGATTTTATTTTTAGCAAGTATGATTTGTAAGATGGGCAGGCAGATTGGTACCGGAAGGGGATTTTTAACCACCTTAGCCATTCCTGTCCCTATTTGTGTAATGGTATGGTGGATTACAAATAATTTAAGCTCTGCTATTATTATTTTTGGTATTGCCGTATTAATGCTTTTTGTGGCCAGTCCTAAGTACAAGGTATTCTTTATTTTAGGAGGCTTGTTGGTAACCGGTGTCCTGTTGGGAGTATTGTTTCTTAAGGGAATGGATCCATCTCAGTTGGAGGGAGCAGACTTTCGTAGTGCCAGAATAATGGCCTGGCTAAATCCGGAGGATTATGCTTCCGATACAGCTTTTCAGACCTTGCAGTCTTTATATGCCATAGGCTCCGGTGGACTTTTTGGAAAGGGAATCGGACAGAGCATGCAAAAACTGGGCTATCTTCCGGAGGTACAAAATGATATGATTTTTGCCATGATTTGTGAAGAGCTGGGAATTTTTGGCGGTATTTGTGTTATCTTATTATTTGTATTATTAATCTGGAGATGTATGGTAATTGCCAGCAATGCCAGTGACCTTTTCGGAGCACTTTTGGTGGTAGGTGTGTTGGGACATATAGCAATTCAGGTAATTTTAAATATTGCAGTAGTAACCAATACGATTCCCAATACAGGGATTTCACTTCCCTTTATCAGCTACGGTGGTTCCTCTATTATGTTTTTAATGGTAGAAATGGGGCTGGTACTTAGTGTTGGAAGAGGGATTCGCCTAAGGGATCATGGTTAGGAAAAGTAGGATGAAAGAAAGAGGAAAACAAAGAAAGGTTTATCGTAAACAGAGACCTTCTAAGCAATATGATCTTCCCAAAATTAAAAAAAATGGTAAGAAATTATTACGTGTTCTTGGCGGCTTAGCTGTTTTATTTCTTCTATTGATTATTATTGCTAATGTATATCATGTAAAAATAATTACCGTGGAAGGCAACATTCATTATTCCAATGATGAAATAGTGGCTATGGTAATGGAGAAAAAATGGGAGCAAAACTCTGTATATTTATCTCTAAAATACCGGAAAAAAGATATTAGCGGAATTCCTTTTATTGAAAAAATCAGTGTAAATATTGTGGCTCCGGATGAAATAAAAATAGTTGTTTATGAAAAAGCTGTTGCAGGTTACATTGAGTATTTGGGAAAATATATGTATTTTGATAAAGATGGAATTATTGTCGAAACCTCGAAGGATAGGACAGAGGGTATTCCTGAAATTACAGGACTAAAGTTTGATTATGTCGTATTACATCAGGAGCTGCCCATTGAGAATAAAGAAATTTTTCAGTCTATTCTGGACATGACGCAGCTGTTGGAAAAATATCAGATACATACGGATAAAATATATTTTGATAAAGATAATCAAATGATTTTATATTTTCAGGATATCAAGGTCCGTTTAGGAGATATTACTAATATTGACGATAAAATCATACGTTTAAAATCTGTTTTACCAAAGATAGAAGGAGAAAAAGGTATCCTTCATATGGAAAATTTTGAGAAAAACAGTACTAATATTATATTTAATAAAGACTAATAATTTTTAACTAAAAAACCAAAAAAAGATATTGCCTTATCCGAAAAATAATTATATGATAAGTAATATGAGATTTGTGGATGTAGGGGAAAAAGGAGGACAAACCTTTGCTTGAAATTAAGACAAACGATGCTGAATCTGCTGCAAAAATCGTCGTTGTAGGCGTTGGCGGAGCAGGTAATAATGCTGTAAATAGAATGGTTGACGAAGTTATTGAGGGAGTAGAGTTTATTGGTATCAATACAGATAAGCAGGCATTACAGCTGTGTAAGGCTCCCAGATTGTTGCAAATCGGTGAAAAGCTTACCAAGGGACTTGGTGCCGGAGCCAAGCCTGAGATTGGTGAAAAGGCAGCGGAAGAAAGCTATGAAGCGATCCAGGATGCATTAAAGGGCTGTGATATGGTATTTGTTACCTGTGGTATGGGTGGAGGTACCGGTACCGGAGCAGCACCTGTAGTAGCAAAGGTGGCAAAGGAAATGGGAATTCTTACCGTTGGTGTAGTTACAAAGCCCTTCCGTTTTGAAGCAAGAGCAAGAATGAATAACGCAATCGGAGGTATTGAAAGACTGAAGGCTGCTGTAGATACTCTGATTGTTATTCCCAATGATAAATTATTGGAAATTGTAGACCGCAGAACTACCATGCCGGAAGCTTTGAAGAAGGCAGATGAGGTGTTACAGCAGGCAGTTCAGGGAATTACAGACCTGATTTATCGTCCTGCCATTATTAATCTGGACTTTGCAGATGTTCAGACCGTTATGAAGGATAAGGGTGTAGCTCATATCGGTATTGGTGTAGGAAAGGGTGATGATAAGGCTGCCGAAGCCATTAAGATGGCAGTAGAAAGTCCCTTACTGGAAACTACCATCGCAGGTGCTACTGATGTGATTATTAATGTATCCGGAGATATTTCCATGTATGATGCAGACGATGCAGCTTCTTATGTACAGGAAATTACCGGTGAAGATGTTAATATTATTTTTGGTGCCATGTATGATGATACCCAGGCAGACTTCTGCAGAGTTACGGTAATTGCTACCGGCTTGGAAACTCCTCAGCAGGCAAACGGCAGAGATATGTACGGAAGACCAGGTATGAGTGGAGTAAGAAGCACTCTTCAGACTAATATGGTAAAACCACAGCCACAGGCACCTACAGCCCCTATTCAGAAGCCTTTATTTACAGGGATTCAGAAGCCGGCAGATATTAAGAGCAAGGTAGAGGAGAATACTTTAAAAATTCCTGAATTCTTGCAGAAAAAATAAATTAAATAAGAGATTATAAGCCTTCCTTTACGGAAGGCTTTTTTATCGCATAGGAAAGTTCTTCCTATAGAAAATAATAACTATGGTGTCTACGCATTGTGACAAATATTGCAAAGTAAAAAGTGTATAGTAGGAATCACAGGAGGTGGTAATATTTACCAGATCTATGTAGATTCCTTTTTTTTATTTAATTTTTTTATTAATTTTTGGATTTTATTTTTATGCCGATTATTTCTACACAGCAAGGTTAAAATGTTAAAAATTATACTGGCATCTCTATTAATGGCAATAGTAGAATGTATGTTGCTGTTACTGCCCTTGGGGAATGCAGTAGTGAAGCTTCTTATGGGCTTTGGTGGCGGAACTGTTTTGATTCTTGTTATGTTATTTCGTCCTAAAACTAAATATATGATTTATAAAATTTTTCTGACAGCCTATACTGTGGCTCTGCTTTTTGGTGGAAGCCTGGTGCTTCTGCAAAGATTTTTTAGTATGAGTAGGGTTACTTTGCTGGGATTGATACTTTTAATTTCAGTATTTGCAATGATTATTTGGGGAATTTATTATATAGCAGCCGGCACTAAGCAGGAGGGAGTGGTGGAGGCAGAGCTTTGCTTTCGGGATGGGAAAAAGAAAAAGCTGACAGCCTTAATAGATACAGGTAACAGTCTGAGGGAGCCTGTCAGTCAAAGACCGGTATCTTTAATTTGGGAGGAAGAGTTAAAGGATTATAAAGAGAGTTTTGAGAGTAAGGATTTCAGAATAGTTCCCTTTTCCAGTGTGGGGCGGGAAAAAGGCCTTCTAAAAGGATATTTTATTAAAGAAATTATCATTTATGGAAAAAAGGATAAATATATATATAAAAATGCAATGGTTGCACTTACGAAAGAGAAGCTTTCCCAGGGAAGTAACTATCAAATAATTTTACATCCGGATTTAATCAAGGAACAGGAGGCAGAACAATGATTTTTCATGTAACGTTACCGGGAGGCATTCATTTTAAGATGATTCGTAAGGAGTCAAGAAACGCTGTAAGAGTTGGGGATATTCATTATATCGGAGGAACGGAGGTACTTCCGCCGCCTTTGGGAGCAGAGGAGGAAAATCGGCTGATCCTTCAATTAGATTCAGAGGAATCACACAGGGCCAAAACAATTTTGATTGAGCATAATCTTAGACTGGTGGTATACATAGCTAAAAAATTCGATAATACGGGAATCGGAGTAGAGGATTTGATTTCCATAGGAACCATTGGTCTGATAAAGGCGATTAATACTTTCCGGGCAGATAAAAATATAAAGCTGGCAACCTATGCCTCAAGATGTATAGAAAACGAGATTTTAATGTATTTAAGAAAGACCAGCAAAAATAAGCTGGAGGTATCCATAGACGAACCCTTAAATGTAGACTGGGACGGAAATGAACTCTTGTTAAGTGATATCTTAGGTACTGAGGAGGATGTGATTACTAAGGATATGGAAAATGAGGTAGAAAGAAGACTGCTGAAAAAAGCTATGGAAAAGCTGGGAGAAAGAGAGAAGCTTATTATTAATCTGCGTTATGGTCTGACTACTCCATCAGGAGAGGAAATGACCCAAAAGGAGGTAGCAACTCATTTGGGAATATCCCAGTCCTATATTTCCCGTCTGGAAAAAAAGATTATGAAACGCTTAAAAAAAGAAATGATAAGAATTCAGGCGTGAAAAGCAGAAGTATAGAAACCTATGTACCTGCCGTGTGGGGGGGACATGGGTTTTTATTTGTTTATTGGCTGCTACAGGATATACAGTAGATAATCTATTTTTTATTGACAATTATCGAATATCGATAATATAATAAGCTATAAATATCGATATTCGATAAAACGAGGTAATGACTATGCCCAGAGAAAAGTTTGTAACATTAACAGAAGCAATGTTTTACATTCTGATATGTCTTCAAAAAGAATGTTGTGGAACGGATATTATGCAGCAAGTACATGATTTAACAGAGGGGAGAGTACGTATTGGTCCGGGTACTCTATATAACTTATTGGATCAGTTTTTAAAGAATAATATGATTCAGGAAACGGGTGTTCAGGGACGAAGAAAAAATTATCAGATAACACAATACGGTAAGGAAATGCTGGAGTTAGAGTATGAAAGAATCAAACAACTTGCAAAAGATTATGAAAGGAGCATGATTCAATGATTAAGAAAAAATTTATAATGTCATTTTTGCCATATGATTATGAAGGAATTGAAAAAGTGCTTTCTGAAAAGTCTTCGCAAGGATGGCAGTTGGTGAAAGCAGGGGAATTATATTGGACTTTTGTACAGGGAGAACGTGATGAATACCAATATAATGTAACCTATGTTCCAAGTGCCAGTGAGTATCGTGTAGATGATACAGAGCATCAGATGGTATTAGATGATTTATGTGCTAATGCCGGCTGGGAGAGAGTATGTAGTTATAGAAAAATACAAATCTATAAAAATCAGGATCCACTGGCAGTTCCCATTGATACGGATGAGGAACAAAAACTCCGGATGATTCATATGGCAGTAAAAAAATGGCTGCTGCTTCCTGCGTGGATTTTAATTTTATTTTTTGCTCTGTTATTAGTAAGTGTTATTTATATGTTTTTTAAAAGAAATGATACAATGACATTAGAATTTGGTAAGATATTTTTGTGTCTAATTGTGTTCTTAGTTAGTAAAGGTATTGATGTACTTAACTACTATCTTTGGTATTTTAAGTCTAAAAAAAGCATTGCAACTGCAGGGAAATGTTATTCTGCTAAGGGAGCAGATTTGGTACAGAGCATCAATATGATTCTGGTTTTCGTTTTCGTCATTTGGGATTCTTTATTTCTGGAGCTTAAGACAGGACAGGATTTTTCTGAAATGGTTTTTCTTATAATAGCTATTGTGTTTTACCAATTGCATGCAGCATGGATTAAAAAATTAGGTAGATATATAGGGTGGCCCACAATGGTAAATCGTGTATTTACAATTTTTCTTTCGCTAGTACTGAGTATTTACAGTAGTGCGTTGATATGGGGGGTGTTAGTTGCACGTGGTTTTTTGCCCGGATTATAGAATTTATATCAGAAGAAACTTTCACTTCTCAAATGACGAAATTTATATGATTTAATAATTGTTATATCGTTCTACCCTTGTTTACGAACTCTCACAAGGGAAAAATAAAGGAAAGAAAATTTGGTAACAAAATGCCAAAAAATTTGCTTCAATTTCAAAATTTTATTTTTGGATTTATGCCGGCAAAGATGTTTGAGGAAACAGGATTTAGTAAAAAAGATTTTATTACGCTTTCAAAAACAATGAAGGATTTAGATTTTAGCAATACTTTGGACAATGTGGGTTGCCCGGTTCTTCTTTTTTGTAGTTAATGACAAAAAACGTAGTATATAAGTCAGAGCTACTGTGTGGAGATGGGGCAAAGAAGTTTATTTGGGAGAATGGCATAAGTTTTCCATGGAAACAGATGTAAAAGAAGCTGTGAATTTAACATATGAACTTGGATGGATTCCGGAGGGAATAGAATTCGTAACCAAGTTTGACATAATGGGTGGAGAATCATTTATATACACTGATGAGAAAGAATTAGTTATTGTATTTTCTTATTCCACAGACCCAGAATATGTTTTTTACATGGATAGTGTAGATAACATAAAGGAAGAAGTAACTATTAATGGAATGCCGGGAGAAATATTTATAACTCCAAGTGAAGAGGAAACCAACACGATTGTATGGGGAGATGCTTCTATTCCTGTAATGTTTTCATTTACGGCGGAGTTTGATAATGAAACTATGATAAAAGTGGCAGAAAACATAAAAGTAATCGAAGTAGAGGATGAAGATTAAATGAGTGCTATAAGTGTAATTTTATTAGCAATTATCTTTTGTGTTATACAGATTTCATTTTTAAAAAAGGGAAATAGGGAATGGAAGAAATACTTACCAGCAGGAATAGGTGGTATAGGAGTAGTAGTGGGTATCGTGATTTACTATATATCTTACGTACCATTTCTATTAGAATTGCAGTCGCAAAGTGTATTATCAGAAAATCAGTATTTAGGTTTGATAGTATGTATCTTGTTTATGCCTTGTTTGGTAGGTGCTTTGTTAGGGATTGTAATGAAGAAGTTTTTAGGTAAAAAGCAATTCTTATACTTCTTGCCATTTATCATAATCATTATAGCTTATATGGGAGCAGTGATTATGGGGTTAGGTATGATTTCTGTGAAAGAGGTTATGTGGATAGCGTTATTCTTGATAAGCGGATTTTTACTTAGTAAGGAAAAGGTATGGGGATGTTTATTTGGAATGATTCCAGGCATTGTGTTTGTGTGGATGAGTACAAAGGATACCGGACAGGTAATTAATATTGAGTTACCTCTTGGAATGATAATTATCGGATTTTATATAGGATGTGGAATTGGAATATACCGGAAAAGTTGCTTGAAGAAATAGATGGAAAGGGGACTTGTAGATGAAGGAGCGTTTGAAAAATGTTTTACTCATCATAAATACAATTTTGTTAATAGTATGTTTGGTACAGATGAGCAATCTGAAAA
>JAFYWD010000085.1 GCA_017558205.1 Lachnospiraceae bacterium
AGTCCTTTTTGGGAACAAACATTCAAATCCTTTAAAAGTGCCAGCCAGGCATCCTTAATCTGATTTTCCTTTAATGCTTCTTCTACTTCCTTTACTGCGATTTTTTCTAAAGCATTTCCCTTTTCAGAAGGAATATCTACCTTTACGGAGGTTTCCTGATGTGCTCCGTTGGTATCTAAAAAGGCTCGCTGAATATTAACAATCTCTTTTCCTCTCCAGCTTAAAACAAGGCGAGGCTCCTTTGTTACCTCAGCCACAGGTACAGCCTCCAGATTTTCTTCTCCGGCATAAGACAGGAAAAGCTCCACATTGGAAGGATCTACCACAACTGCCATTCTTTCCTGGGATTCGGAAATTGCCAGCTCTGTTCCGTCCAGACCTGCATACTTCTTGGGTACCTTATCTAAATCTACCTTCAGACCGGCTGCCAGCTCTCCGATAGCAACTGATACTCCGCCGGCTCCAAAGTCATTACATTTTTTAATTAATCTGCTTACTTCTTCTCTTCTGAAAAGACGCTGTATTTTACGTTCTGTAGGTGCATTTCCCTTCTGAACCTCAGCACCGCAGGTTTCAATACTGGTTTCCGTATGTACCTTGGAGGAACCAGTAGCTCCGCCACAGCCGTCTCTTCCCGTACGTCCGCCCAGTAAAATAATAATATCTCCCGGATCGGAATTTTCACGGATTACATTCTTTCTGGGAGCTGCTCCCATTACGGCACCAATTTCCATACGCTTTGCAACATAATCAGGATGATAAATCTCTTTTACAAAGCCGGTAGCCAGACCAATCTGGTTACCATAAGAGGAATAACCGGCTGCTGCTCCTCTTACTAATTTTTTCTGGGATAATTTACCCTTTAAAGTATCTGCTACAGGCACGGTAGGATCTGCCGCTCCCGTAACTCGCATTGCCTGATATACATAACCTCTTCCGGAAAGTGGATCACGGATAGCCCCGCCAAGACAGGTAGCTGCTCCACCAAAGGGCTCAATTTCCGTAGGATGGTTGTGTGTTTCGTTTTTAAAGAATACCAGCCATTCCTCTTTTACCGGACCGTTTCCGTAATCCATTTCCACAGGTACGATTACGGAGCAGGCATTAATTTCATCCGAAACCTCCATATCCTCCAGCTTTCCTTCTTTACGCAGCTTGCGCATAGCCATTAAAGCCAGATCCATCAGGCAGACAAATTTATCTTCTCTTCCGGCAAAAATTTCTTCTCTGGTATCCAGGTAACACTGATAAGTGGTTTCGATCGGTGTTCTGTAATATCCGTCTTCAAATTCCACATCCTTAAGCTCTGTTGAGAAGGTGGTATGACGACAGTGATCAGACCAGTAGGTATCAAGCACCCTGATTTCTGTTACGGAAGGATCTCTTTCTTCCTCTTCCTTAAAATATTTCTGAATATGTAAAAAATCCTTAAAGGTCATAGCCAGCCCCAGGGAATCATAGAACTTTTTCAGTTCCTCCTCTGTCATGGCACGAAAACCATCAAATATAACCACATCCTCAGGATCTTCAAAATTAGCTGCCAGTGTTTCCGGCTTTATCATATCCGTTTCTCTGGAATCCACCGGGTTAATACAGTAGGCCTTAATTTTTTCAAACTCCTGGTCACTGATATTTCCCTGAATCATATAGGTTACTGCCGTCTTAATAATGGGGGCTTCATCCTCTTTTAAAAACTGTATACACTGTAAGGCGGAATCTGCTCTTTGATCAAACTGCCCGGGCAGATATTCCACGGCAAATACTTTGGCATCTTCCGGAATATCCAGTGTTTCATGATATAAAACATCTACCGGTGGTTCGGAAAAAACTCTATTACATGCTGTTTCAAAAATCTCTTCTGAAATATTCTCCACATCATAGCGGATAAATTCTCTTACTCCGGAAACACTTTTAATTCCCAGATAACCGGAAATTTCCGCCTGTAACTCTTTTGCTTTTACTGCAAAAGGAGCTTTTTTCTCAACATAAATTCGTTTGACACTGTCCATGACTTTCCTCCAAATGATTATTATTCTTCTATCAAAAGACCGGATACTATATGTAACAACTGCCGATCCACTTGACTTTCACTGAGTCCCATTGTTTTGGAACAAATTTTCATTCCTTCCAAACTATACATAATACTGCAGGCCTCCTGCTTGGGATCCTCACAGTAAAACTCTCCTCTTAAGGCACCTTGTTCCAAAATCTTTGTTAACACCGTAATTCCTGCCCTAAATTGATCCTTAATCAGCTTTCCTGTTTCATCCTCAGCTGTATGCGAAAAAAGATACTCATAGGTAGCAATGGTAAGATCTTCTTTTTTTTGCAGAATTAATTTTTTTTGCTCCTTTAAGAAAAGAAGCAGCAGATCTGACATAGTTTTCATTTCTGTAAGCTTTACAGCCAAATCCTCTCCCTCTTCTTCCAACTGCCTGGATAAGATTGCATGAAAGACTTCACCGGTACTTCCAAAATACAGATAGAGACCGCCTCTGCTGATTTGACAGATTTCTACAATATCCTTCATGGTAACCTGCAAAAAGCCTTTTTTTGCAAAAACCTCTCCTGCTTTTGTAATAATATATTCCCTTTTCTGATCTGTCTTTTCTCCCATAAACTTATTCCTGCGTATTCTTAACTCTTTCTCCGTCCCAGTATTCTATTAAATCTTTCATCTTCTTCAGAAGGGCAACGTAAACTCCGTTACTGACTCCCTGGCTCCATAGAGCTGCCTTCCTTCTTCCTCCCAATATATAGTGGGAAAGAATCCCTGCCATATTGTCCATATCCCGGATAGTTGCTTTTTCAATCAGCCTTAATTCATCCTTACCTGTTTTTAATCTGTTTCTTGTATAAACATATACATAATTGCGATCCATAAAGCAGGTGTTTTCAGCTTCCTTTACAAAACTTAAAAGGGTGGAATCGTATACCGGAAAAGCAATGGAATTAGTGGCAATTCCATCAGCACCGTAATAGCTGGAGGTAGACTGTCCTGTTTTCGTCTCAAGCCAGCTCAGATAACGGAACAATTTCATGGCATCCGCCCGATAATATTCAACAACTTCCTCACTACTCAGCATCCCTGTACCCATACTCCCCCATCCTTTCTTTATTCATACTGTTTTAAAGGTATCATAAAAAGAAAAAAAAGTATAGATACTTATATAAAATCTTTTAAAAATATGATATGATGTTTTAAGTATGAAAGGAGGTGTTCTCATTGAATACTTACAATAAAAATCAGACCATTATTCAATCAGGAGAACCTTTTATTTGTTTTTATATTATTGCCGACGGTACGGTAACAGCTACCCATGATTCTTCGGAATACGCGGAAACCTTTACCCTGAAAAAGGGAGACGTCATAGGAATCTTTGACTTTGGCTATAAGGAGCATTCTTTCTCTTATAAAGCCGATGACAAGGTAACTGCCATTCCCTATACCTTAACAGACTTTTCCCACCTTCCTTCTCTTTTTGCGGATTCTAAGGAGCTGGGACATTTTCTGACCCTTTCCATGGTTCAAAGCCTGTTAAAGGTATTTAGTCACTATCAAACGTTAACCTCCTATCAGGATAAGCTGTATCGTTATCTGATTAAGGCTACAGACAGTTATCAGACTTTTGGAAAGCAGCTGGGATTACCCTTAAAATCTCTTCCCAATAAAGATAAGCTTCAGATTTTTTCCCCACAGCAGGAAGAGCCTGCCTTTTGGATTGAGGAGTATTATCAGGTGGTTAAAGCTTCTTTAGGAAATCGTAATCCTCTGTTTTCCAATGCAGCCTTTGTCAGTGGCTTCTTATCACGGAGCGTAGAAGATTTACACAATATTTTATATTACAGTGAAACCATCGCAGAATATTTAAAGGATATTGGCAGCCTGTTGTTAAATGATGCTTCTCTGGATTTATTTGATCTTTACACTGATTTATTATTCCGTGCTAAAACCGCCAAAAAGAATTGTGCTGCCCTGGAAGAAAAAATTCAGGAAATGATTTCCACCCTCCAAGGTCCTCTGTTTAATGACAGCATTCTTGCCAACGCCAGAATTACTGACTATGAAAGAGAATTGAAGAGAGATCATTCCTATACTGCTTCTGTCTCTGAAGAAAATCTTGAGGACATCAGGAAAAAATTGTCCGGCTCTGCAGAGCTGATTCTTGATTATGCTGAAACAGTGGAGGATCACCGAAAGGAATTCTTGCAATATCTTCAAATGTATAAGGATATGGCTGATAAGAATTCCACGGAAAAGGATGCTGATGCCATTCGCCGTAAACTTACTAAGCTTTTCTACGGTATTTATACCGAGACCTTCCAGATTGCTCTTAATGACCCTACACCACCCAATGTGGTAATGATGTTCTTACATTTTGGCTATATGGATTTGGAATTGGCCGGCTTAGAAAATGCCGCTTATCTTTATAAGGTTGCACAAACCTATCAGGGGGATCCTGAAAATGGCATTTATACTTTATATGAGTGGATTAAACAGATTTATCTGGGCAAAAAAATTCCCAGCCGTAATGAATTGTCTCAGGACTATTCTACCTATCTGATGATGTTAAAAACCCAAAGTAAAATTGATGCGGCTACCTATCAAAAAATGCTGGATGATACCACCGGTAAGGTAATGTACGAGCTGGAAAATATGTTCCCGGTAGTTAATAAGGTTACCAACGGACACTTTACTACCTTCTGCCCGATCTTTATTCAGGAAAATGTGATAAAGGATTTGGAATCCACCTTACTTACACCTTATAAAATTAAAGAAACCCTGAACAAAATACTTGCCATTGATTTTTCAGCCTTTTATCGCAGCTATCTTTTCGTAGATGAAAAGCTGGGAATCAGAGAAAATGTTATGGTAGATGTAAAGCCTGACTTTATTTTGATGCCCAACGTAGGCTCTCACGGAATCTGCTGGCAGGAAATCGAGGGAATGCACAGGAATACTCCCGGCAGAATGATGCTATCTGCCTTCCATGCAGAAAATCTGGAAAAGAGCTTAATCAGTATGATTGGAGATTTCCGTTGGGAGCTTTGCCGTCGTATCCAGGGTATGCGCTGGAATGACGTTACCGAACACTCCCTTACCAGTGAATATTACGACTATGCCATGTTCTTTAATAAAAACCGGGCAATTTCCCAGGATGCAAGGGAAAAAATTAAGCTTGCCCTGGCCAGAGCAAAGAATAATTACAAAAACCTCTTTGTCATGGATTACGCCAACTGGATTCAGTACGAATCCAGAGGTGCCGTAAAGCTGAACAAGGTCACAAGACAAATTTTCTCTACTTATATTCCTTTCCCTGCTGCTACCTGTGAGGAAATTTCTACCAATGGTGCCTTTACAGAAGTTATGCAGGCATATAATCTGAAGAAAAAACAACAGCTGCATCATCTTCGTAAAATTGTACAAAAATGTCTTTCCCTGGGCAAGCCGGTACCGGAGCCTTTGGAAAACCATATAAGACTAATCGATATGTAATTAAATAATAAAAATCAGGATTTACGAGATACTATGAATTATTATTCCTTATTTGTAAAAAAAACCTTACGTTATCTCCTAAAGCCTTTATCCTTTCTTCCGGCTCTGTTTATGATGTATATCATTATTAATTTTTCCTCTCAGACCGGAGGTGAGTCCGCTTCGTTAAGCTACCGGGTATCCAAAATCATCGTGTTAGCTTATAATAAGATCCTGAACAAAGGATATTCCAACGAAATCTTAAATGAGCTGATTTTTCTGATACATCCTTTTGTACGGAAAACAGCTCATTTTACTGAATATTTTGTTCTTGCTCTTACAGTAACGGTTCCATTATATGTGTACAGAATCCGCGGAATATTCCTCTTTTTTACAGGAGGAATATTCTGTATTTTATTTGCATTTCTGGACGAATACGTCCAATCCTTTGTTTTAGGAAGATCCTCTTCCCTAAAGGATGTAGGGATTGATTCTTCCGGCGCTTTATCAGGCATCCTTATTGCCTGGCTTCTTTGCCATATCGGAAGGAAAACTGTTTTTCGTGGACTGTCTTTAGAAGAATATCGTAAAAGAAAAAAAGCCTACGAGAATAGGCTGTCACAGGAGGAGAAACCCTTTGTTTGAAAATGAATCAAAAAAAGATCTGGCAATTTTAGTCGGTGTTAATCTGGATCATGATGCCGGCTTCCAACGCTCTATGGAAGAGCTGAAAGCCCTTACCGAGGCTTGTGATATGGAGGTTGTGTGCCTTCATACCCAAAATCTTCCTTCCCCCAACACTGCCTTCTATGTGGGAAAGGGAAAGGTGGAAGAAATCAGGGAAAGCCTGCTTCTTTACGGAGCTAATACCGTAATTTTTGATAATGCACTTTCTCCTATTCAGGTCCGCAACCTGTCCCAGGAGCTGGAGGCTGTAATTTTGGACAGAACGGCTTTAATACTGCAAATCTTTGACTGCCGTGCCAAAACTGCGGAGGCAAAAATGCAGGTAGAGCTGGCAAAGCTTCAATATATGCTGCCCCGTTTAGTAGGTCTTCATAATAATTTAAGCCGGCAGGGCGGCGGCTCCGGTTCTCTCAGTAATAAGGGGGCCGGCGAAAAAAAGCTGGAGCTGGATCGAAGAAGAATAGAAAAACAAATCAGCTTTCTTAAAAAGGAGCTTTCAGAAATTGAACAGAATAAGGAAGTTATGCGTAAAAAGAGAAATCTTTCCCTGCTGCCAAAGGTTGCACTGGTAGGATATACCAATGCAGGAAAATCTACCATTTTAAATCAGCTTGTAACCCGTTTTTCCAAAGAGGAAGAAAAAACTGTCCTGGAAAAAGATATGCTTTTTGCCACCCTGGAAACTTCCGTACGACAGATTTCCCCTGCAGGTAAAAAAAGCTTTCTTTTATCAGATACCGTTGGATTTATTGACAAGCTTCCTCACAGTCTGGTAAAGGCTTTCAGATCCACCCTGCAGGAGGTAAGAGAGGCAGATCTTCTGCTTCATGTGATTGATTTTTCCAATCCTGATTTTCCTGACCACATCCAGGTAACCAAGGATACCTTAGAGGAACTGAATGCTTCCCATATCCCTGTTCTTTATGTTTACAATAAAGCAGATCGGATTGATCCCACGGCGGCTGCCAGACTCCTTGATAATAAGCTTTATATTTCAGCCAAAAGTCAGGAAGGTATCGATGCCCTATTAGATGCAATAGGGCAACTGTTGAATCAGGGTGATAAATCCCTGACTTTGCTCATTCCCTTTTCCCGTGGAGATATTGTTTCTGTTCTTATGGAAAATGCCAGGATTTTATCTACCGAATATACGGCCCAGGGAACTCTTCTTCAGGTAGAAGGCTCTCCTGCTGTTTTAGACCGATATCTCTCTTATTCTGTATAAGATATATAAAAAACCCGTGTCTTCAGTTTTTACTGCTGACACGGGTTGATTTTAATTTTTACCGCAACATTTTTTATATTTTTTACCACTTCCGCAAGGACAGGGATCGTTAGGATATACCTTCGTCTCTTTTACTATTGTTGTCGAGGATTTCTGCTCCTTATATAAAGCCTTTCTGGTATCCTCATCAAAAATAGCTTCCCATTCTTCCAGCTCATATAACCAGTCTGCCTGGGCAGCAACCATGTTCTTGTATAACAGCTCCTTATCAAATCCTAAATTAACTACTGTATCCTCTTCCATTTCCTCAATGGGGTTGGGCTCCTTTAAGCTGTCATTAATACCATCTAAAAATCCGGTCATTGTCATAACGCTTACTTCATATTTATCTGCTAATTCTTTTACTGTACCGGTTACTACTTCCTCGGGATTCTTTAAAAGTATTGCATAAATATCTCTTTCAATCTGAAAATAGTTATTCCAAAATCTTTGTAAATCACCCTTATTCGCAGTTTCTGAATAAGCAGTATCTCTCCATTTTTTTAATAATGCCATAATCTTCTTCCTTTCTTGTCCAAATTCAAGCTACCTTGTAGTATACCTCAAAATCTCAGGAAAGTCCAGTACCACCGCTATTCTTCCAATTTTCCGATAAACTCCTGGACTCTGACATTAGAGGAGCAGAAAAGCTGCTCAGGGCTTCCCTCTTCTACTATCACTCCGTCCTCCATAAAAATAATACGATCAGACACTTCTCTGGCAAATTTCATCTCATGAGTAACAATAATCATAGTCATATGCTGTTTTGCCAGATCTTTGATAACCTTCAATACCTCCGAGGTAAGCTCCGGATCCAGTGCTGAGGTAGGCTCATCAAAATATAATACCTTAGGCTGTAGCGCCAAAGCTCTTGCAATAGAAACTCTTTGCTGCTGTCCTCCCGATAATTGGTAGGGATAATTATATGCTTTTTCCTCCAGACCCAGCTGCTTCAAAAGCTCCATCGCTCTCTTCTTTGCTTCCTCCTTGGGAACCTTGTCTACTGAGACAGGAGCATCCATTACATTTTTCAACACATTGAAATGCGGAAACAAATGAAAGCTTTGAAATACCAGACCAAAGTTTCTGCTGATTCTTTTACTTTCTTTTTGTGTGGCAAGGCACATTTTTCCATTTTCTTCCCAGGCCACCTTTTCCCCGTTATATGCCAGTTCCCCGCCATCCATTGTCTCCAGCAGCGTGGCACAACGAAGCAGGGTTGATTTACCGGAGCCGGAAGGCCCGATAATCGATACCACTTCTCCCTTTTTTACCGAAATTGAAATATCCTTTAAAACACTCAGACCGCCAAACTGCTTTCTGACATGTTTCATTTCCACTAAATTCATATGATTCTCCCTTTTACTTTTTAAGTCTATCGGAAAAACTGGAATTTTTTCTCAACAAATTCCATAACAAAAGCAACTATGTAATTAAAAACAAAATAGAAAATACCGGCGATAATCAAAGGCATCATTGAGGTTTCCCTGGCACTAATTCTTTGAGCGATGGTAAACATTTCTGCTACAGAAATTACCATGGCAAGAGAAGTGTCCTTTACCAGTGTAATAGTTTCATTAGTCACTGATGGTAATATTCTTTTTATTACCTGAGGAAGAATAATCTTAAAAAAGGTCTGAGCCTTACTATATCCAAGTATTTTTGCAGCTTCATACTGACCAATTGGCATAGACTCAATTCCACCACGATAAATTTCTGCAAAATAAGCAGCATAATTAATGGAAAAGGCAATAATTACTGCTGTAAAACGATATTGGGTAGATATTTTTATACCAAAAAGATAATAAGGCGCAAAATAGATGGCCATTAGCTGGAGCATTAAGGGGGTTCCTCTCATAATGGCAATATAAATTTTCACAATCCCGCGAATTATAACGTTTTTAGACATTCTGCCAAAAGAAATCAATAAACCCAAGGGTAATGAAAATAGTAGTGTAAGTAGAAATATTTCTACCGAAATTATCATTCCCTGCCCTAATTGCGCTAAAATAGTAGTAAGTGACATCTTTTTATCCTTCCTTATTTTGTTTTATGTTTCCTTTAAAAAAAGAAAGGAGCCAATTCCTTAACTCCTTTTCTTTCTATGTGCCGCTTATTCAATGCAAACAAGTCCTGCCATTCCGAAATCAGAATATTTATCTACTATTTCAGCAAAAGTACCGTCTTCCACCATTTCCATTAAGGTTTCTTCTACAGCATTTTTTAAGCTTTCATTTCCCAGTAAAAATCCGATTCCATACTGTTCACTGGCCAGTTCCTGTTCCAGGATTACAAATCCGTCTCCACGAGAAGCCAGCTGATAGCTTGCCACTCCAATATCTACTGCTAAAGCATCAATTGCTCCCGCTTCCAGATCAAGGAAAGCTGTATTATAGTCAGCATACTGTTCCATTCCTGCAAAAGAAGCTGCCAGATCTGCATTTGCTTCTTCTTCTAAAGCAGATAAAGCCGAGGAATCCTGCTGTACGCCCATTACCTTACCCTCTAAACCTGCAAAATCAACAATTCCTGAATCTGCCGTAACTACTACTACCTGCTTATTGTTTACATAAGGAACACTCCAGGTATAGTCATCTTCTCTTCCGTTAATGGTAAATCCATTCCAGATACAATCAATGGTTCCGGAAGATAACTCCATATCCTTTGCTGCCCAGTCAATAGGCTGTTTTACCAGTTCCCAACCTCTTCTGTCACATACTTCCTGTGCCAGATCCAGGTCGAAACCAACATAGTCTCCGTTTTCATCCATATAACCATAAGGTGGGAATTCTGCATCAAATCCTACGATTAAGCTGGTTCTCTCAGCTTCCGTAGAAGCTACTGCTTCTGTCTCTGCTACTGCTTCTGTCTCTGCTTCTGCTTCTGTACCGGTCTCAGCAGGTGCGCCTGAACATGCTGTCAAACCAAAAATCATCGCTGCCAGTCCGACAGCAAGCCATCTTTTTTTCATAATATCATCCTCCAAAAATTATTTTAACTCATTATCTCTTTATCAATTTAGCGAGTTAAATTCAAAAGATAATATAGCAAATAAACTTCCGCTTGTCAACCTTATTCCTTCGTCAAACTACCTTAAGGCCTCTCTCTTCATTTCTTCTGCCATTCTCAAAATCTCATCCTTATATTTGGGATAGTCTTCCATCACTCTTTGTAATTCCTTCTGTCCCTCACTGACCAGCCGTTTATTATAGTCAATCTGTACTCTCAGCTTCTGTCTTCTGTCTACCAGCCCATGACGTATTTCTACCATTTCCTTCTTGTCTAAAAGAGCCTCTGTCTGATGTATCCATATTTCCGGATCATGCAGCTGATATCTCCTTAAAATAGACATCATCTGCTTTTTATAATGATTCAATTCTTCCTTATTTACGGCATCCCTGTTTCTTTCCTGCTTTTCCTGCTGATATTTTTCCCACATTTTCAGTAGCTCTTTTCCGCTGTTCACCTTATACTTCATATAAAGGTAATCCAATAGATTAGAATTGTTAACATAACGAATATTGACTGTATTTTTCAGAAGAATAATCTTATTGATTCCTTTTTCCGTTCTTTCAAGCTGATTATTATAATCTAAATATTTTACATACAACAGAGTAATAAAGGCAGAGCCTGCTCCTATGGTCAGAATATATCCCAGCCTGGTATCCATTTCAAAGCCATATTGAAGAACTAACAGCATTAGCACACATACCACCATTGCCATGGAACAAATAGTAATCATTCCCTTGGCATTGGCCATATCATGACGCAGCTCACTTTTACGATAATGGTAGGCATGCTTTTCTCCCTCCAGCTTAGATAAGTCCGATTTAATTAAATCTCTGTACTCCTCTGCTGCCTTAATATCTTCGTAGGGCTTTGGCATTACATCCTCATATCTTTCCATATGATAAAACTGTCCGTCGGTAAGCCGATTCTTTTTTGCCTTATATTCTTTTCTGGCTCCTTCAATATTATTCACCTTTTTAGCATTTTCTACCAAAGCTTCCATTTCACCGGCAGGTAAGGCTTCAATTTCTTCCATATCCTTCAGATAGGCGGTAACCATATTATATTCAGAAGCCACTTCCTCCAGCTTCACTGAAGCATTGGTAATCTGTTCCACGCAGCCTCTCACAAATTTTTTCCGTTCATATTCATCCTGGATTTTTAACAGGCTTCTGTCCTTCATCAGAGTATCCCAGTCCCAATCCTCTATCCCGGAACCTTCCCACTCCATTTCCAGATCCTCTTCCTCATAACCCTTATTAAAATAGGCTACTATTTTGTCCCACCATTTCATCTGATGCTTCTCCTTGCTTTACTTTTCCCTATTTTACAGCTTCTATATAAGTATCCTTTAAATACTCCACTCTGTCTTTTAACAGCTTCTGATATTCCGTAATTTGATGCTCCTCTTTTTTAGCCCTGATGCTTTGTGCCAAAAGACCGGTGGTACTATTGTTCCACTCTTTCCCATACTCCACCAGCATTTCTGCTATCTCTACAGAATCCTCATAAGCCTCTTTATGATTTCTTAAAAATTCTAAAAACTCTTTTTCATCCATGGAAAGTCTTTTTGTCCATAAATACTGACGATAGCTTTTTAGCTGTCCCGTTATTTCATAGGCTCTTAAAAATTCCTGACCTGCCTTTGTAAAGTAAAACAGCTTTGCCAGGCAGACACCACAGCCATGGTACAGCTCTCCTTCCAGCTTCCTTTCCTCCTCCGGTAATTCTGCCAAAAGGTCTTTATAAGTCCTTAGGGCCGCTGCATAAGACCCTTTGCCTGCCAAAGCATCTGCCCTTGCCTTCCTTTTTTGAAAAACCGATCTGCTGCTGTTGGCTAAAAGCAATTCTTTAATTTCTTCCACCTCTTTGCGACATAAAAAACCGGTATAATCAAAAATAATACTGATAAACTCTACTGCCTTACTCCCTCTTTTGGCAGCTCGTTTCAGCTCCTCGCCCAATTCCTTTAGCTCACATTCCTTCTCCAGCCATTCTCCCAAAGAGATATTTACAAAGGTTTCATCGATAAAAAAAGCATTTTCCTTAATGAAAAAACATAGTTCCTCTACGGAATATACCTTAATTCCCATATGCTCAGGTTCATAACCCTTTCTTGCATACTTACCCAAACATATTCTCAGTGCCATACATTCCTCCTATAATCGGATACTTTCCTCCCAATACTGATCTAAGGAAGGATAAAACTCTCCAAATCCTTTTTCCCAAATTTTTACTACCATTTTTTCTCTGGTCTCCATAGATATTTCCATGTGAAGTCTGGTGTATTTCCTGCTTTTAAGATTTAATCCGTTAAGAATAATTTCAGAATATACTACATTTTTACCATCCAGGGGTGTAATCTGAAACCGCAATCTGTTTTCCTGCTCTATAATAAAGTCCCATTCCTTACTACTTTCATACCAGCTGCTTCCGCCGTCCAATACGGGAAGATAAGTTTCTTCTCCTCTTTGCAACACAAGAAGTCCTACATTTGCCATCAGTTTATCTTCTCCCAGATAAACAAATTCCTGCTTCTCCTCTCCGGGAAGGAAAAGCTGTCTCAGGCCATAGCAGGCTCCTTTAGTAAAAAGATTATTTCCCAAAAAAACTCTTCTTTTCGTACAAAGATAGCGTACTGATTTCTGATACCATTCTCCTCCAAATCCATCTCCAATCAGGTAAACAGTGGATACTATTTTTCCTTCCATGTCTTCCTGCAAATTTTCCAAAAATTTTTCATCTCTTTCCTCTTTTTCATCCGCACTCATGTCAGCCCTACCGGGTAGAGAGGGGTAGGATTTTTTCTCGATAAAGGTAACAACAGGAGTAGTATTATGATTTTGTATCAGACAATAGCTTTTCAGCCTTTCCTGTTCCAATTCATATAAATATACTTGATTTTTCCATAATTCTCTATCTTGGTAAAGAGTGTAGTAAAAGAAGCACTCTTCCTTTCCCATAAAATGAAATTCTATATTAGGAAGCTGCAAAAATTCTATCACCTTTCTAAGAACTTTGATTTTTTCCTCCTCCGGAGAATCTATCACAAAAGTACAGGCTCCAATCTGATCCAGAGTACCTCCCAATGTTAAAAGTGAAAAGCTTTTTTTCACAAATAATGCCAGTAAAGCAGCAGTTTCATAGATTTCCTCCTCTGCCTTTACCGTCTTTTCACGAAAGGCCAGATTCAGAAGATTTTCAAATACTATTCCCCGGCTGTCCCCTTTACGTTCTGTGGCCTCTTTTCCAAACGTCCATAATCCTGTATCTGCAAAACGAAAAAGCGTAAGAGGAATATTATATTCCTCACTTCCCGGTACTGCAGAAAAAGTTTCCGGTTCCTTTTCTCCCATCTTAATATAACTGATCTGGACATGAGACTTTGCCAGCTCATATCCAAGAAGAAACTTTCCCTGATTCTTCTTTAGAAAACCTTCTTTTCCAAAGAGCATTTTTTCTCTCCTATTCTATCTGTTAAATATTTACCTTCCTTTAAGCTTTCCCCGAATAATTCCTTAAGCAATTTACAGATAAAATACCTGCTTTGCGATATATTCTTTCCTCCAGTATTCCTCCAGCATCTGTTCCAGAGAATGGTAATCTGAAAGAGAGGTGGCAATTGCCATTTCATTGATCCTTTGATATCTGCTTTCCTTTCTTCCCTCTTTATTCTCTTCCTTTTTCAAACTTCCGCTTTCCGTCAGCTGCTCCTTTTGCTCCAGAACCTCTGTAATGTAATACTGAATTTCTTCTCCGTAAAATAAAACGAACTCCTTACTATAAGTTCCATAATAAATTTCTTTCAGCTCTTCTCGTTTAAAGGCTTCCTCTTCTCCACTGCCAATTTTTCGGTAATGAATAACTACCTTTGTTTTTGCCTTAGTTTTATAAGAAAGAAGGGTTTTATCTGATAAAAACTCCATACCTTCTACAAAGGAATATTCTTGTAAAAAAGGAAGATTCAAACCCTTTTCCAGAACTGCCTCCTCCAAAAACTCTTTTATGACTCCTTCAGATAACCGGGATAACAGTTCTTTATTTTCTGCATAATAACGCAAATAGGCTAAACGAGTAACCAAAGGCATACCATACCCTCTTTTGTGGACTCTTTCAATGCTTTTAACAAGTTCTTCCTCCATTATTCTATCATCTCTCATATACCCTATGGAGCGATAGGTTAAAAAAGCTGCCTCAATATTCGTCTTGGCACCGCCTGAAATATAATCCTTAAAGATTGCCACCTCATCCCCGATATAGGCTTTGGTAAACAATATCTGCATCAGAAGCCTTTCACTTAGATAATAGGTATCTACTTGAAAATCTAATGCCGCATAAAAAATATCTCTTAGCTGCTTGCTGCTTCCTTGGAAATTTTCTACCAGATACTCCAGCATGGCAGTATTATACTTTCCTTTTTTAAAGGCAGTATGGATATACCAGCATAAGATCTCCTCTTCCCCACTGTCCTCTTCCAGCATATAGGAGCTGATTCTTACCAGCATTTTAGGTTCTATTTCTTCCGTACCATATTCTTTAATCAATTCATAGGCCTGTGGATGATAATCCCTAAGTACCATATATCTGATCAAACGATTTCTGTCTTTCCTTGCAAGAAAAGAAGGTGTAATTGCCTCCAAAAAATAATCCAGACGCTCCATTGCCTCATTTTCATAGTAAAAATCCAATAAAGCTGCTGCCAGATTCTTTTTTATTTCTTCCCTGATAAAGTCTTGTCCCAAAAGAAATTTAAACTGTGCTTCTGTTTTCCAATTCATGGTCTGCCAGTCATTATTCTCTTCACAAAAGGCAAGGGCCAGTGCCGGCTCATCTGCTACCCATTTTGCTACTTCCTCCGCCATTCTTCTTACCTTCAGATAAGCTTCCGGCAGCTCTTCTTCCCTATAAGTGTAGCGATTCCCTGATTCATCTTCCCAAAACAATACGTAGCTTTGATTGTAGATCCTTACCTGCTTCAAACCATGGACTGCTTCATAAGACTCTTCCTCTTTTAATTGCTTATGTACTACAATTAAACGCTTACCTCTGATTTTCTCTTCCGGAATCCTGTGACAAAAAATAATTTTAGCCAAAGCTCTGGCATTATCCTCTGTAATCATCTTAGGATATAAAACGTGCTGATACAAATAGCCCAAATCCCTGTCTATTTTTCCGCCGTGCAGCTTACGTAAAAGATAACGTTCAATTTTGGGCACATAGGTAATATATAAATCCTCCAAGGCCTCTCTGTTTTCATATACATAGCGATAAATATATGCTCCGTATTCCTCTCTGATATCCTGTTGATAGGAAAAATACATTAATACCATTCTCGGTAAATCTATTTCTTTATTAAGATTTAACGACAGCATATAGGATTCATACAGTCTTGTCAGCTTCAGCTCACAAAGAATGGCCTTTTCATACCATTTTACATATCTTTCTCCTGTTTTTCCTCCCCTGATTAAAATGCTGCAATAGGCCTGTAAAAAATCTGTTCTTTCTTCCCTGGTACAAAGAACTTCCAATAAATCACATACATTCTTTCTATATTCCTTCTCCCTGGAAGCCAGATAGCCGATCACCCCTTTTACCTCCTCTGATAAAAGATCCCTGCCTGCGGCAAATCTTAAAATTCTAATCTCTATTTCTGAAAGCTCCATCAAAAGAGTAGGCTGATAATTCAGTAATAATGCAGCCTCCAGATACATTACGGGACTGGTACAGCCTCTATGAAAGATTTCCTTTAAAAAATCCCACTTTTTCTGTGGATTCTGTCTTAAAGGCTTTGCCAGATACATATATAACCAGGAAATCTGCCATACCGTATCATAAGTATAGTGAAGTCCCTCTATTTTTTCTCTTACTCTGATCAGATAATCTTCATCCTCTGTAATAAGAGTTGATAAATATAAATAATAGGCATACATAACAGGACTGTTTTCCTCCTGAATAAGCTTTCCTGCCCTGTCCAGTAGCCATTTTGCTTCATGATATTTTTCCTGGGTAATATATAAATGGGCTCCATAAAGCCTGGTCAGCGGATTTCTGTCATCACTTTTTGTTAAAGCCTCAAGAATTTCCTCTGCCTCTTTTTTAAATCTTCCGGAGCCTACCTTCTTACTTCTGAAATTCAGATACATACCCGTCAGCTTAGAATTCAGCCATTTGGCATTTCTTCTTTTTTCTGCTGCCTGTCGAATTCTATGGTATTCATTTTGATGCACCTGTACCGGAATACGGATGGTTTCATAGGGTGACTTCAAAAAAATGGCTCCCCAGTTTCTTCCCTGATGAAGCTTAGCCGGATCTATAAAAATACCCAGCCGGTATGCATTTCCCATAAAATCTTCTTCTCTGATCACTCTTTTTTCCAGCGACAAAAAGCCTCCTTCACAGGATACCTCTAATCTGGTATAGCCCCAGCCCTCTCGCTGAAGATGCAGTTCCTCCTTATAACCCGTATGAATATTATTCAGATAAATCATTGTCTCATGAACCTGATAAGAAACCGGCCGTTTCTTATTGATTACCTGCAAAAACTCCTCCATATATTGAGCTTTTTGCCTGGTACTTAGTCCCTGATATAAGGTAACATACTCCGGAGAAGTGTTTTCCAGCATTTTTATAAAGGCCGGAGAATAATAAAGCTTTAATCCTTCTTCCCAATTTGCTTTTGCCAGATTTGTAAAATGGAAAAGATTTTTTATTTCTCCCATGGAAGAAACTAATTTCTCGTCTTCTTCAGTAAAACAGTAAGTAATTTCATACTCTCCGTAATTTGTAATCAACAAAAAAGAACCACTTATGCTTTCCCTTTCTCCTACGAAAGAAGACTGAAAAACATAACTGATTTCTATATTATTTCCTTGAAACGTTTCCGGAGTACAAGTAAATCTCGGATCCGTAACAATTACCTTTCCCTTAATAGGCTTTTCTTCTTCACACCAAAAAGAGAAGGAACCCTGTATTGTTCCCTCTTTCAGCTGTCCTTCAATGCTGTAACCAGAAAGTTGCAGCAATGAGCTCTGATCTTCCTGCCATGTATTATCCGGTTCCTGTTTCACTGCTAACCTCTCTTCTAATATTATTTTTTAGTATATCATTATTTCACATTATTTGGCAACTTTCAATCTGCCTTGGCATATACTCTTATGAATAATCCCATGGGAGGTTTTTATGCCTGATTTATACCAAGGAAATCTTCAAATTAATGTTACCAGGCAGGGTCTGCAAATCCCGGTAGAAAATGCACGGGTAACTATTACTGATACCGGAAATCCTGACAGGGTTCTGGAACAGCTGAATACTGACTCATCTGGTCAAACCCCTCTATTCCCACTTCCTGCTCCCAATCCGGAATACAGTCTGGAAATCACCTATCAGCAGCCCTATTCTGAATACAATTGTCTGGTAGAGGCAGAGGGATATGAGCCGGCTCTTATTTCCGGGACACAGATTCTTGCCACTACCAATTCCCTTCAGCCAATTTCTCTTCGTCCACTGACTAATTCAGTTCCGGGAGATAATACTGTCATCCCCCCTCATACCCTTTACGGAGATTATCCTCCCAAAATTCCGGAGCCTGAGGTTAAGCCTATGGAGGAATCCGGTGATATTGTTCTTAGCCGTATTGTAATCCCGGAATATGTAATTGTTCATGACGGTCCCCCCTCCGACAACGGTGCCCCTGATTATTATGTAAAGTATCGTGATTATATTAAAAATGTTGCCAGCTCAGAAATTTATGCTACCTGGCCGGAAAGTACCATCTATGCCAATATTCTGGCCATTATGTCCTTTACCATGAATCGGGTATATACGGAATATTACCGGGGACGGGGAAAAAACTTTACCATTACCTCCAGTACTGCCTATGATCAAAAGTGGATGAAGGACAGAAATATTTATGAAAATATTGATTATCTTGTGGACAGTATTTTTAATAATTTTTTATCCCGTCCGGGAATTAAACAGCCTATTCTTACCAGCTATTGTGACGGCAACCGGGTTACCTGCTCCGGCCTCAGTCAATGGGGCTCTAAATCACTGGGAGATGCCGGATATTCAGCTATTGATATTATCCATTACTATTACGGAGATGATATGTATATAAATACTGCCGATGCTATCAGCGGTGTGCCCTCTTCCTGGCCCGGCTATACCTTATCCGTAGGTGATTCTTCCGAAAAAGTAAGGCAAATTCAGGAACAGCTGGCCCGTATCTCCCAGAACTATCCGGCCATTCCCACTCCCTCAGCGGATGGTATTTATGGACCTTTGACCGCAGAAAGTGTAAAAATCTTTCAAAAGGTCTTTGACCTTCCCCAGACAGGAGCTATTGATTTTGCCACCTGGTATACCATATCCGACATTTATGTCGGTGTCTCCCGGATTGCTGAGCCAGGTGCCTATTAACTGCTTTCTTTGAAAATCAGCAGAGTTCCACCTGCCAATTTAAAAACCGGCTCTTTCATTAAGAACCGGTTTTTTCAAGATTATAACTATTTATTTTTTTATTTTGTTAACAGCATCATAATATCATTACTTCTTTGGATAAACTTTGTCATATCCTGGGAATCCAGGGGTGTATGCTGAAGCTTTGCCAGATCGTATAACTGTTCACAAATCATTCCCACGTTCTCACCTTCTTCATTGGCAGTAACATATTCTACCAGAGGATGGTTCATATTTAATACCAGGGTTTCTCCCTCTTTTCCTCCAAACATGGACATATCCATTCCCGGCATAGCATACATTTTCATCATGTCCTGCATACGGCGGCTTTCTTCGGAAAGTGTAATCATGGAAGCAATCTTTTTATTTTTTAATTTTTCCAGCTTTACCTGTACCTGATCTTTTTTCAGGATTTTCTTAAAGACTTTCCCAAGCTTTTCCTGCAGCTGCTCCATCTCTTCTTTTACTTTTTTACTGGTTTTGCTTTTAAAGGTATCTGTTAAATCAGCATCTATACGCATAAATTTCACACCTTCATTTTTTGCTTCCAGCTGGGAAACAAAGGGCTGATCAATATTATGTGTGAGAATTACGGCATCCATTTTTGCAGACTTAAACATATTGATATACTGACTTTGCTGCTGCTCATCTGTTACATAATAAATTCTTTTTTCCTTTGCTTCTTCTTTTTCTTCAGACTCTTCCTCTATGATCTCTGCTTCAATTTTTTCTCCATTTTCATCGGTGGCATTTTCCTCATGATCAATGGGCTTTACTTCCAGACATTCAGGCAGTGTCATATATTTTCCTTCCAGATTTTTGAAAAGGATATAGTCTGTCATTTTTTCACAGAATTTATCGTCTCTCAAGCATCCGAATTTGATGAATGGACTGATATCATCCCAGTACTTTTCATACTCTTCCTTTTCTGTTTTGCACATGCCTGATAACTTATCTGCTACCTTTTTGGTAATATATTCGGAAATTTTCTTTACAAAGCCGTCATTCTGCAGAGCACTTCTTGATACATTTAAAGGAAGATCAGGGCAGTCAATAACACCCTTTAATAACAGCAGGAATTCAGGAATAACTTCCTTAATATTATCTGCAATAAATACCTGATTATTATACAGCTTAATGGTTCCTTCAATAGATTCATATTCCATATTGATCTTAGGGAAATACAGCACTCCCTTCAAATTAAAGGGATAATCCATATTTAAATGAATCCAGAATAAGGGCTCCTTATAATCCTGAAATACCTTTCTGTAGAAATCAAGATAGTCCTCTTTTTTACATTCGTTGGGATGTTTCGTCCAAAGAGGCTGAGTTTCATTTAACAGCTCCGGACGTTTTTTAATCTTTAATTTTACCGGTTGCTCTTCCTCCCCCTCTTTTTTCTGGGGCTGAATAGTTTCTAACACTTCATCAGTAGGAAGCTTCTGATCTTCTGTAATTGTTTCCGTTTCCTCGGTATTGGCCTTTGATAAATAGATTTCCGTAGGCATAAAGGAACAATACTTTTTAATAACCTCTCTCGCCTTATACTGATTACAAAATTCCAATACATCTTCATTTACAAACAAAGTAATTTTTGTTCCTACCTCTGTCTTATTCCCTTCAGACATAGTATATTCCGTACCGCCATCACATTCCCAATGTACAGGTACTGCACCTTCACTATAGGACAGAGTATCGATATGCACCTCATCTGCTACCATAAAGGCAGAATAGAAGCCTAGACCGAAATGACCGATAATCTGATCTTCATTTGTTTTATCCTTATATTTTTCAATAAAATCAGTAGCTCCGGAAAAAGCAATCTGATTAATGTATTCCTCTACCTCTTCTGCCGTCATTCCCAAACCGTTATCTATAAAAGAAAGGGTCTTTTCCTCAGGATTTACTATTACCTGGATTTTTCCTTTATATCCTTCCGGCAAAGTATATTCTCCCATCATGTCCAGCTTTTTCAGCTTTGTAATAGCATCACAACCATTAGAAATTAATTCTCTAAAAAAAATATCATGGTCGGAATATAACCATTTTTTTATAATGGGAAAAATATTTTCACTGTTAATTGATAAGCTGCCTTGTTTATTTGCCATAAATCATCCAATCCTTTCTGTCATCTTTATTTTTATTTCACTTCGGTTATCATGTTTATTTTATTCCCGGTTATTTTAAAAGTCAACAAAAAATTAGCACTCATTTCCTATGAGTGCTAATAACCTTCTTCAAAGCCTTTATTTTACAACCTTTTTTAATTCTTAAATTTTTATGAACCGAGTTTTTTTCCTCCTTTTACTCCTTCTCCCCTACCCAATCAGTAATGTTATTGGCCCGGAGAGAACTATTACATCAAAGTTCCATGGAATCAAAGGCCTCTCCCAGGTATTCTTCATAAATAGAAAAGAATTTACTGCAGTCTACCTCTCCTTCCTTCCACAAGGTAATCCGGTTCCATAATTTTTCATTAAAAATTTTGGTAAGCTCTGCCACAAAGACACTGTAGGTTTGATCAAAGGCTTCTTCCCTTTTCTTCTCTACGATTTTTATCTTATTACTGTCCGTTTCCTCCTGATTAAAGGTTGTCAGACATTTGATAATGTGATAGCCATATTCTGTCTCCACAATATTACTGATTTCATCCTTTGCCAGATTAAATGCCGTTGTTTCAAAATCCAGATTCAGCTCCCCTTTACGGAAGGAATAGATACTCTGTTCATCCTCATTATATTCATCCACCAGCTTCCCAAAATCTTCTCCATTTTTCAGGCGTTCCAAAACCTCATTTGCTCTGTCATAAGCCCGCTTTTTCTTTGCAGCCTCATATCTTACAGGCTCTCCCTTCTCATCCAGGGAATATGTTTTTATTAAGATATGCTCTATGGTGATTGTTCTGGCTTCATCATCACTTACTTCCGGATTAATATCTCTTACCAGGTAGTAGTACAGCTTATTAGCAAGAGCGTATTCTTCATACATCTTAGCTATCAGGCTTTCTTCTAAATTTAAAAGCACCCTTTCTTCTTTACTCAGACTATTAAAAAATTCATCTGCCGCCAGCTTTACTTTCTCCTTTTCCTCTCTGGTAAGCTCCACCTCTTCTTTTTCTGCCAGCAAATTCATTGCCTTTATCTGGGAAAGCTGTGCCAGTACCATGTCCTTCATATTTTCTTCCATGGTCACACCCTCCAGATGGTTACTCCATATTTGCTCTCCATACACCTCTTCGTAGCGGTTTTGCGTTGCCGTGAGATACACCATCAGCTCCGGTAAAAAACAGCTGCTATCTTCTATACGGAAGACCTCATTCTTGGCAAAGCCTGTATATAGTACAATTTGCTTCTCTTTTAAATCACAGCCGCCAAGAAAAAGAATCAGCATTACCAAGATGACTGCTATTCCTTTTTTTCTATAATCAATTCTATTCCTCACACCATTTTCCATTCCTTTTATCTGACTTCCTATATAACCCTCAATAAAATTAGAATATCCATTTGTCTTGGTACTCTCTTTGAATTCAGACTGTATCTGTACCTTTTTGTAAACGACAGCCCGAGAAATAAATTTAAGACTTTGTATTTTTTGAGTGAATAGCAGCCATATTTTTACTTCTCTGCTTCAGTGTCACTATATCCATCTATTTTCCCTCTATCGCCTTTACATACTGCACAAATCTTGACAATGTCCAGATTCTGTCCTGTCTGTCAGAAGGATATGTTTTAATATAAGGCTGTGGAACAACAAGAATAACATTTTCTGCCTGCATCTCATCCATCTGTGCACCCGATATTCCCTGCTGGAGAGTACATAAATATTTCGGCTTACACTTTAATCTGTCTGCCTCATTAAGTACCTGTCTCCATCTATCTTTACAGGTAGTCTTTGCAGCTAATGAAATCAGTTGGTCCACAGAAAATTCGCTATTATGATAAGCTTCTTTAGATGGAAAAATAAAATCTGGCTTTTTATTCCCCTCTGTTATCACCTGAGCTGAGTATTCAAGTTCATTTCCATCAAATATTGCTGCAAGATGATGTTCCAAACTTTTTCCTGCCCTGCTTTTTCTCCTGTTTAATACAATATTCGCTACTTTTACAAATTCATCAACAGATGTAAATCCCTTAAAAATCAAATCCTTATATCTATCATGTTCTAATGCCTTAAACAATTTGTATTCCATATCTGTCCATGCAATTAATTTTCTATCTGGATTTGCCTGAATATCTCCGATTCGATTATATACTGTATTTTCAACATATCTGGAAGCAGCCGACATATCTGCGGATACTGGGAAATCGACACTTAAATCACTAATAAATTGTCTTATGGCAAGTTCTTCTCGTCTTCCTAACAACATACCTAACCTTCCCGTATCTATAAGATGGTTGGTTTGAGTTGGACCAATGCCAAATGTGTTTAAAAATTCTTCAATTTCTTCTTCTGTTTCTAAAAAGTATCCACTATAATCTTCTTCACTCTGCTTGGTAAATACAAACAGTGTACCTGTCTGATCTGGCTTCAAAAAAGGAAAACCTCTACCAAATCGAGTAATTCTCAACTCGTTCTTGCTTTCATAATACGTAAAACTACTTTTTGTTACAAAGTCATCTTGCCATTTGATTTTAACTGTACGTTTTATTATCCCTTCCTGTTCAAGCTGTCGCAAAGAAAACATCATCAATACCGCTGATTTTGAAATCAAAATACCTGATTGATGACCTCCTGTAGCTCCTGTATCATTTGCTGAAAGGAACTTACAAAATGCCTGTTCGCTATTCAACACTGAACTTATTGCCTGATTAGAATATTCTGTTGCCATTAAATCACCTTCTTCCGCATCTTATCTGCTGTCATTGTGTCCATATATTCAAGTTTTGCAACAATCAATTTTGCAACATTTTCCATCAGTGGCACAACAACAGAGTTACCAAACTGTTTATATGCCTGAGTATCTGATACCGGAATCTTGAAACTATCCGGGAACCCCTGTAATCTTGCACACTCCCTTGGAGTAAGTCTCCTCGGATTCTTTCCCTCCTGTGCAATCAATATTTCGGACCCGTCTTTATAATATCTTGCACTTATTGTTCTGGATACCCCGTCTAACGGAGCTATTCCATAACCAAAGCCATTGCCAGCAGCTCTATGCTTTGCGGCATAATTTTGCAGATATATCCACAATTTGTCTGACAAAGTATATTTTGTTTCCACATCCTTATCCAGAATATCCTGCATAACCGGCCTTGGATTTTTAGGTGTCAGCTTAAATTCAAAATCAATATCTTTTCCGTACCTCTCTCTGTCGAACCCGACTATAATAATTCTTTCTCTATGCTGCGGGACATAATTCTGTCCATCAAGAACTGCATGAAACACTTCATAATTCAATTCATCCAGAGATTCTTTTATTATCTGAAACGTTCTGCCCTTATCATGACTGCAAAGATTTTTAACATTTTCCAGCATAAATGCCTTGGGACGTTTTTCTTTTAGAATTCGGCATACATCAAAAAATAAAGTTCCCTGTGTCTTATCAGCAAATCCTGTTTCTCTGCCCATACTGTTTTTTTTGGAAACACCGGCAATCGAAAATGGCTGACATGGAAAACCCGCAACCAGAATATCGTGATCCGGTATATCTTTCTCATTTACCTGCGTAATATCTCCATCCGGCTGCTCACCAAAATTTGCAAAATATGTCTGCTGACTGTATTTGTTCCATTCGTTAGAATAAACACAATACCCGCCGGCTCTGTCAAATGCAATTCGCATTCCACCAATTCCAGCAAATAAATCTATAAATGAAAACTGTTTATTGGAAATATCTTTCTGTTTCCTCCTCATATCTGTCACATAATAGGCAACCGCTTCCCGGACACAATCCTGCATACTCTGCTCACTCTGTAAGGAATATGTATTCAATTCTTCGTATAACTCATCTTCTACTCTTATATGTACCTGTTTCATATTCAATCACTCCTGGGAATAATTTTATACCTAATTTTTCCCTATTATACTCCTGGAGAAAAACAAAAGCAAGCTAAATATTCGAACGTATTTTCGTCTGCTTTTGTTTTTTATAAACCTTATGGGGTACAATATTGGCTTTTGACCCCAACTCATGTAATAAATGTATGGTGTTCCCTCCAATTTCACTCTTTTCATACTTCTGATTTTATTCTATAATCATTTAATACTTGAGTTTTATTATCCATTTTAAGAAAGGAGAACATTTATGCTACAAATAGGTTGTCACCTGTCTTCTTCCAAGGGCTATGAAGCCATGGGAAAGGCAGCATTGTCTATTGATGCCAATACATTTCAATTTTTTACAAGAAATCCCAGAGGAGGAAAAGTCAAGGATATTCAGCCTAAGGATGTTGAAAAATATCACAATCTTGCCAAAGAAAAAGGAATCAGTCGCCTTCTGGCCCATGCTCCCTATACCTTAAATGCTGCTGCCAAGGATCCTTCTCTACGGGAATTTGCTAAAAATACTATGGCTGATGATTTAAAAAGAATGGAATTTACTCCGGGCAGCTGCTATAATTTCCATCCCGGCTCCCATGTGGGCCAGGGGGCCGAAACCGGTATCGCCCTGATCAGTGATATGCTGAATGAAATCCTTACTCCTGACCAGTCAACTACAGTACTGCTGGAAACCATGGCCGGAAAGGGAAGCGAGGTTGGACGCACCTTTGAAGAACTGCGTGAAATCATTGATCGTGTTACTTTAAATGATAAGCTGGGGGTATGTCTGGACACTTGCCATGTCTGGGATGGAGGGTACGACATTGCTGCAAAGCTGGATGAGGTAATTACGGAATTTGACCGTATTATCGGTCTTTCCCGACTAAAGGCAATTCATTTAAATGACAGTATGAATCCTCTGGGAGCCCATAAGGACAGGCACGCTAAAATCGGCGAGGGAGAAATTGGTCTGGAAGCCCTGGTTCGTGTTATCAATCACCCTGCACTCTGTAAGCTTCCCTTCTATTTGGAAACCCCCAATGAACTGGATGGCTACGCCAGAGAAATCCAAATACTGCGTGAAAACTACCGCAGCTAGCACATAATTTCCTATCTTTAAGACAAAAAAGACGGCTCATAATAATGAACCGTCTTTTTCTTGTTTAGTGCAATTCAGGTGTTTTACTTCCTATTACCTTTATAATAAACTATCTTCCTATTATGGTCTTAATCCCATTCCGCCTTCTAAGGTGAGAGTCTCACCTGTTAAATATTTGAAGTCAGGATTTGCCAGCTGTACACAAACACGTCCGATTTCTGTTTCAGGATCTCCGTAATGACCCATAGGAGGCATATGTACATTTGCCTTGAAAGCTTCGGGATAAGCCTTTTCAAAGTTTTCCAGCTGTGCTGTCCATGCAATAGGACAAATAACATTTACGTTAATTCCATCTTTTCCCCATTCAGTAGCGGCAACTCTGGAAAGTCCGCGAATTCCTTCCTTGGCAGCTGCATAGGCACACTGACCGTAATTTCCGAATAAGCCTGCACCGGAAGCAAAGTTGATTACAGAACCTTTACTTTCCTTTAAGTAAGGATAGCAGGCCTGCATATAGTAGAAGGTTGCGTATAATCCGGAATACATTGCTAAATTAAACTGATCTGTTGTATGATCTGCAATAGTGACTCCTGAAGCAGAAGCCTGTGCCACATTAATAAGAACATCAATTCTTCCAAAGGTATCTACTGTCTTTTTAACCACTTCTGCTACCACTGCCTCATTTTCTGCACCTGCGCTGACATCAGCTGCGATCGCAAGTACCTTCACTCCGTAAAGACGTTCCAATTCCTCTTTTGCATCCTCTAATTTCTGCACATTTCTTCCTGTAATAACCAGGTTAGCTCCCTCTTTTGCATAAGCTGTTGCAATTCCATAACCGATGGAGCCACATCTTCCGTCACTTAAAAGAGCTCTTCCCGCTCCTGTTACAATTGCTGTTTTTCCTTGTAAAAATCCCATGGTACTCTCCTCCTTAAAACTTGAAACAATTTACATACATTTAATTTCTATTATTATGGATAAAATATGATTATCTACCTATGTACTAGAAACCAGATAATTTTATCTTGTTTTTATTATAATCCTTTTCCTCTCTTTTGTAAAGAGAAAATAATAATAATTACTATTTTTATATTCTATTGATGACAACAGGATTTACGCGGGGCAGAAACCAAGCTGACATGTTTACATGTCAATTTGGTACCATCCGCGCATTCCGTCCGTCTACAGTGTATGATGCCGGAACTTTTTATATCATCATTTTTTCTTTATACTTTCTTTAAAGCTTCTCTTCTAAACTATGGAAGCACTAAATTTCTGTTTTGCTTCTTCTATCTTTTTATCTTCTGCCGCAGGTGTAGGATAATATCCTGCACTGTGCATATCATCAAAAATACATTTTTGAATATCATGCTCTTCTCTTAAAATTTTCATCATTGTCTGACGTAAGGCTTCATGACTACATTCATTTGCTGCCATATTAAATTGATTGGTACTTGCCTTCTGGGCGGATAAGGCATCTCCGTAGATTTCTTTTTCTGTATAAATTCCTGACATAGCCATTCCTCCTATGATAATTTAGAGTATAATTCATTAAAATGTCCCTGATGCTTGTTTGCAATACTTTCCAACTGACTTTTAAGCTCCGGTTTTTCTGCCTGAGATGCCAGCATTTTGAATTTTTTTACTAATAATTCTTCTGAAGACAACAAATCCTTTAAAGTACTTAACTCTTTTTCCGTTAATACTGTCATTATGATTACCTCCTTTTTCTACAGGACTTTTTCGTTCCTGATATCATTAGTATAAAAAAAGAGAGGAATGTTTATTCCTCTCTTTGCGTTTTCTTTCTTCCTATTCTATCCAGTTAAATTTTATACAATAAAAATATTAATCTTCTTATGCCGTAATGTAAAAACCTTCAATGTTTCTTTTCTGCCATTTGGGCCTCTTTACTTAACTTCTACAACCCAGCCTTCCGGTCCTTCAATTTTTCCCAACTGAATACCGGTAATGGTATCGTACAATCTCTGACTCAGTTCTCCGATTCCGCCATCACCAATGGTTACATCCGTATCTCCTTCTCTCAAGTGACCTACCGGTGAAATAACAGCCGCAGTGCCTGTTCCCCAAACTTCTTCCAGGCTTCCGTCAGTAGCTGCCTTAAATAACTCCTCTGCTGAAATTCTTCTTTCTTCTACCTCATATCCCCACTGCTTACAAAGCTCTATACAGCTTTTTCTGGTAACACCGGGTAAAATACTTCCATTTAACATAGGTGTTAATACTTTTCCATTGATTTTGAAGAAAATATTCATTGCACCTACTTCTTCAATATATTTTCTTTCTACACCGTCCAGCCATAATACCTGGGAATAACCGGCATCATGAGCCTTTACCTGTGCTTTCAGGCTGGCCACATAATTGGCGCCTGCTTTTGCTTCTCCCAGTCCGCCTCTTACTGCTCTTACATATTCATCTTCAATCCAGATTTTTACAGGATTCAATCCTTCCGGATAATAAGCTCCTACCGGTGACAGAATAATAATAAACTTATAAGTATTGGATGGTCTTACTCCCAGGAAAGGGTCTGTCGCAATAATAAAGGGTCTGATGTATAAAGAGGTTCCCGGTTTTGTAGGTATCCAAGCTTCCTCTGTTTTTACAATCGCCTTTAATGCCTGCATAAAATCTTCTGCAGGAATCTTTGGAATACAAATTCTTTCGTTAGTATTATTAGCTCGTTCAATATTCTGATCGGGACGGAATAATAAAGTTCTTCCATCTTCTGATTTATACGCCTTTAAGCCTTCAAACATTTCCTGTCCGTAATGAAATACCATAGCCGAAGGGTAAAGTTCAATGGGAGCATAGGGAACAATTCTGGGATCATACCAGCCTTTTCCTTCCTCATAGTCCATAATAAACATATGATCTGTAAAAATAGTTCCAAATGTCAGTGGATTATCCGGCCCCGGAATGGGTTTCGGATTTGTTGTTTTTTCGTACCTGATTTCTAACATTATCTTAGCTCCTTATCCATATTTTATCCGTTAACCAAACTTCTAAAATTTGCCACGGATTGTCCTATTACATTATTCTCCTAAATAATGAAAAAGTCAACTATTGACTGAAACTTACCACCCTTTTTTCTTTACTTTTTAACCAAACTATGCTATGCTATTTTTGTTGTAACTACAACAGATTATTTTTTTGGAGGACTTTTGCAATGAACAAAGGTACAGTAAAATGGTTCAATAACCAAAAAGGCTACGGCTTTATCTCTGACGAAGAAGGAAACGACGTATTTGTACACTTTACCGGTCTTGTAATGGAAGGATACAAATCCTTAGAAGAAGGTGCAGCAGTAGAATTCGAAGTTGTTAACGGAGAAAAAGGACCTCAGGCAGTTAACGTAGTAAAATTATAAGATTTTTTGATATCGTTAAGTCTTTTCATTGATTTGAAACTACTTATCAGTAGCTGATTCTTATAATTAGCCTCTTAATCATTAATACGATGTGCCTTTTCAATATAAATAACTAGAAACACCAAAGATCTTTTTGTTTTAATGAATTTGCAAGCAGTTTAATGTATTAACACCAAAGAGGCTGTTACATTAGGATATTTCGGTATCCCTATGTAACAGCCTCTTTTTTGTGTCGATAATTTATTTCTTTATTTCCATTGGCAGATTTTTTCAAATTCCAGATTTCCTCCGAATAGATCCAGTGCACTTCCTACCGTAAAATCCACCTTATTCTTTCCCAGTGCCTTTAATTCCTCCAGATCTTCGTAAGAATGAATACCTCCGGCATAAGTCATGGGAAGCTTTCCCCAGCTGCCCAGTAGCGCTGCTACTTCCTGTTCAATTCCCTTAGCTTTTCCCTCTACATCTACGGCATGAATCAAAAATTCTTCACAAAAACCGGAAAAATAATCCAAGCTCTTCTCTTCCAGTATCACATTCGTATATTTTTGCCATCTATCAGTAACGATATAATACTTCCCATCCCTTTTACGACAGCTTAAATCAAGTACTAAATTCTCTTTTCCGATCTCTTTTACCAACAATTCTAAATTTTTATAATGAATCTCCCCTCCTTGAAATACATAGGAGGTAACTATCACTTTCCCGGCTCCCTGTTCTAAAAAATAAGCTGCATTTTCTGCCGTAATTCCGCCTCCAATCTGCAAGCCTTTGGGATACGCCTCTAACGCCTTAACAGCCTGGTTCCTGGTAGCCTCATAATATGGGCTGGTAACAGGATTTAACAAAATAATATGCCCACCCTCAAGATTTTCTTTTTGATATAATTTGGCAAAAAAAGTGCTGTCCTGTGAAGATACAAAATTTTCCCTGGCCTGATCTCCCAGATCCTGTAAACTTCCTCCCACAATCTGTTTTACCTTTCCATTATGAATATCAATACAAGGTCGAAATCTCATGTAATTTAATTCCCTTCTTTTTGTATAAAAATATTATTTTTTCTCCATACTAACATCAGAACAATTATACGTTCAAGAAAATAGAAATTCAATGAAAGAATCACGATTCTTTAGAATGGAGGAAAAATGAAAAATTTTGCAAATGTTATGGCAGTCCTGATTCTTATTCTCGCTATGGGGCTTATGGTTGGCTGCGGCTGCGGAACTACTACTGATATGTCCACCCAGGATATGGTGGACCAGCCTCCTGCCGAGACAATTCCTGCGGTAGAAGAAACAGTGGTTCCCGACACCTCTCTTCCTGATGTTATTGAAGGTACCCAGCCCTCTGCCACTCCCGAAGCAGGTCATCGCTATGACGAAAACGGAAATCTGGTGGACGATGCCGGTAATATTATTGAGGATGCCGGTAATGCTGTTGGAAATGTAATGGATGATGCCGGTAACATCATTGAGGATGCCGGTAATGCCGTTGGAGATGCCATGGATAATGCAGATGAACCGGCTTCTGATACAACAGATGGAAAAACCAATGGTTCTTCCCGTTAACTGCCTGTGTATTCCTTACAAAAACAATAACAAGAAAGAATACGTTTTTTACGTATTCTTTCTTGTTATCTTTCTTTAAACTCCGGTTTCTACAATAATACCATCCTGATATGCCTGTAAAAGATTTTCCAACTGACGAATACTTTCCTTGATTTCAAGACCAATATCAGTATCTGCCACATTAAGACGCTCCGTAGAAGTTTCTACTTTAATAAAATCTGAAATAATATCACTTTCATTTAATACTGCTTCTTCCTTAGAGCAAAACGGATTATGGGCCACCAGATACATACCATGGGAATTTGCCACCAAAGTATAGCCGGCAATTCCTGTTTTTCCCTGATAAGCCTTAGAAAATCCACCATCAATAACCAGCAGCTTTCCGCCACATTTAATAGGTGTTTCTCCCTTCTTTTGCTCCACCGGAACATGACCATTAATAATATGGGAGGTTTCCTCGTTTAATCCAAATTCCTTTAAAATTTTATTGACAGTATCTTCCTGATCATAGAGACGGTAATAATCATTTTTTACTTCCTTATGAGGTTCCTTTTCTGCAATAAAGTATCTCTCAAAAGTAGCCATCTTATCCTTACCAAATACCGGAGAATTGGGACCAGCCCAAATATACCATAAAATATCCTGTCCCTTCTGTTTTTCCTGCTTATCCTTGGCATAATATCCTTTTCTTGCATAATTATCCAGGACATCATATAAGTCACGTCCCTGGTAATATTCACCGTAAATATTTACTTTTTTAAAATTTCCATTTTCGTCCATAGGCACACAGCCATGATATAACAAATTAGAATTATGGATTTTATAAAGACCGCCTTTGGAAAACAACAGTCTTACATGCTTTTGCAGCTTTTCGCTTTTTAAAAATGCTACCTGCAAACGCTCCATAACGTGTTCCTCTTCCGGTGTTAATTTATAGGGACAGGAATAGTCCATGGTCGGAAAATCCATATCCTTCATAGCATATTCCACACCGTCTATCATTACTGTTTTCTTCTCCGGATTAATCTTGTCCAGTAAAAGACGATCTTCCATTTCAAATTCCGGGCAACGATGAATCACCTGTCCCTCCAGCTTAAACTGGAGTATGGAAATGGCCTTATGCATCTTCATATCAAGCTCTAAATCCTTGGTATTATAATCGGTATTATATTTAATATTAAATACGGAACAGTCTGTATCCTTATAGGTTTCCAGGGCGAAGGTGGCAAGCGGGATCAGATTAATTCCGTAGCCTTCCTCTATGGTATCTAAAATTCCGTATCTGGCTGCCATTCTGATAACATTGGCAATACAGGCCATATGGCCACTGGCTGCTCCCATCCATACGATATCATGATTTCCCCACTGAATATCAACAGAATGATATTCACTTAAGGTATCCATAATTTCATCCGGACCGGGACCTCTGTCATAAATATCCCCCACAATATGAAGATGATCTATTACCAGTCTCTGAATCAGCAGGCTTAGAGCCTTAATAAAATCCGGCGCCCTGTCTATTCTGATAATGGTATTGATAATTTCATTATAGTAGGCCTCTTTATTTTGTACCTCTTCCTTCTCGGTAATCATTTCTTCTATAATATAAGCAAAATCCTTGGGCAAAGCCTTTCTCACCTTAGATCTTGTATATTTGGAAGCCACTCTTTTTGTCATCTGTACCAGACGGTGAAGGGTAATCTTATACCAGTCTTCAATATTATCCTCCTGCTGCAATACCACATCCAGCTTTTCTTCCGGATAATAGATTAAGGTGGCAAGACTTCTTTTATCCTTGAGACTGAGAGTATTCCCAAATTCCTCATCTATTTTTCTTCTTACTGAGCCGGAACCATTCTTTAATACATGGTTAAACTGCTCTGCTTCTCCATGAATATCTGTTAAGAAATGCTCTGTTCCCTTAGGAAGATTCAGGATTGCCTGCAGGTTGATAATTTCCGTAGCTGCTGATGCAATGGTGGGAAATTGTTTTGACAAGCTTTTTAAATATACTAATTCACTTGTATCAGGTTTCTTCATACTTATCCTCTTTTATTTTCTCTCGTTTATCGGGAAATCACATGACTCATATCATAAAGACCTGCCGGCTGTCCTGCCAGAAATCTTGCAGCCTGAACAGCTCCCTTTCCAAATACTGCCTTAGAATAGGCTGTATGGGAAAAGGTAATTACTTCATCTGTTCCTGCAAAAATCACATCATGGTCACCAACAATGGTCCCTCCTCTGACTGCCATAATTCCCATCTCTTTTTTGCTTCTTTTTTCTCTTTTGCTGCTTCTGTCATAAATATATTCATATTCATTATTAAACTCTTCATTAATAGAGTCTGCTAATGCCAAGGCTGTTCCACTGGGAGCATCTACCTTAAGATTATGGTGCTTCTCCACAATTTCAATGTCAAAGCCTGCAGGAGCCAGCACTGCAGCAGCTTCCTTTAACAGCTTCAACAACGTATTAATGCCTAGTGACATATTGGCAGATTTTAATATTGCCACCTGCCTGGATGCTTCTTTTACCTTATTCAGGGTTTCCTCTGAAAGACCGGTAGTACAAAGTACACAGGGAAGCTTCTTTTGAACGCAATAATCAAGTAATCCGTCAGCGGCAGAAGCAGAGGCAAAATCAATAATGACATCTGCCTCTATATCACACTGCTCTATTGTTGAAAATACGGGAAAGGGATTGACAATCCCCTGGTAAGGATCAATTCCAGCTACCAGTGATAAATCCTCCTCGTCACGTATCAGCCCGGCTATTACCTGCCCCATTTTACCGTTACATCCATGCATAATTATCTTTATCATAAGTAATTTCTCCTACAGAACTCCAAAATCTTTCATTGCTTTCTCTAATTTTTTTGCATTGGCCTCTTCCATTTCTGTCAAAGGTCTTCTTAAAATACCGGTATCCAGTCCTAAAAGCTCCATTCCCTTTTTCACCGGAATAGGATTTACTTCACAGAAAAGAGCATCAATTAAAGGAAGGGCATCTAGCTGAATCTTGCGGCTTCCTTCCACATCTCCTTCAAAAAACCTGGCACAAAGATCGTGGGTCTGCTTCGGTGCCACATTGGATAATACGGAAATAACACCTATACCTCCTAATGCAAGAAGAGGAAGAATCTGATCATCATTTCCTGAATATAAATCTACTTTCCCCTTGGACAACGCCATCAACTCTGCCACCTGGGAAATATTACCTGTAGCATCCTTTACTCCTACAATATTTTCTACCTCATTACAAAGACGTACTACTGTTTCCGGAAGAATATTTACTCCACCTGTTCTTCCCGGAATATTATACAGAATAATAGGTACCTTTACCGCATCAGCTATTATCTTAAAATGTTCATAAAGCCCTTTTTGAGTAGCTTTATTATAATAGGGAGTTACTACTAAAAGTCCGTCTACACCGGCCTTCTCCGCCTCTACGGATAAATATACCGCTGTATCAGTGCAGTTGGAACCGGTTCCTGCCACTACGGGGATTCTTTTATTTACTACTTTTACACAATGACGAATCACATCAAGATGCTCCTCATGAGTCAAGGTAGAGGCTTCTCCTGTTGTTCCGCAAACAATAATTGCATCGGTACCCCCTGCAATCTGATTCTCAATCTGCTTCGTAAATAAATCGTAATCTACCTCTTTGTTTTCCTTAAAAGGAGTAGTAATTGCTACTCCTGCTCCTTTAAAAATTGCCATAATACATCCTCCTAAAAAATAATTATAAAGACCATACGATAAAAAACCGACCCAATGGGCCGGTTTCGTAATATCATAAAAAACGTATGCTTACGATAGCTCCCCATCTTTCATAGCTCATCACCTTTAAATGAGTTTTAAGATGACAGTCATGTGATTCTTCATCCCATGCCCAAGATTTGGCTGTCAGTGACCTCCTCTTTCGGCGCTCTTCCCTTTCCCTTTTCTTCCTCTGTGCCTGCCACATCCAAAAAGATACTGATTAATCGCGCGACCTCTATCTTCTATATCAGACTCTCGTCTTATTTAGCCTTATAATAGCACTGCCTAACTGCTCTGTCAACTTTTTCTGTTTCGTCTGTTACATTACCTGTAATTCCTCGTCAATTAAATCCAGCTTATTTACGGATACCTCATAAGCCACTCTTTTTTCTGCTGTTTCCTCTGACAGCTTTTTCATATATTCCCTGCTTTGGATTCTTCCCCATACCGCACACCGGGTGCCTACCTCAAAGCTGCTGGCAAATCTGGCGTTACGTCCCCAGCAGATACAGGGTATGTAATCAGATTTTCCGTAGGGGCGGTTGACTGCAATTAAAAGATCTGCAATCTCTCTTCCTAAAGGTGTTTTTCTGTAAATAGGCTCCTTACAAATATAGCCGTCTAAATAAATCTGGTTACTTTTCGCACTTTCTCCCAGCTCATCAATAATCTGTACCTCTCTGGCAAACACTGAAAGAATTAAACGGTTCTTTTTTTCCTCATGGCGGTTATAGGATCTGAACTGTCCCGTTACCATAATCATGACTCCCCTGTAATCAGCAGTTACATCCATCAATCGTTCGGATACCATCAAAGGAATCAGGTCAGTAGAATCACTGAGACGTGAAACCTCCACATCCACCATATAAAAGCCTTCTCCAAAAATCTCATGACTATAGGTAAAGCCTCCGGCGATGGTTCCCATTATTACCACCTGATTATTCTCCATTGTCTTATCTGTCATTTTAGTTCTCCCTTCTTATTTAAGAATTTTTTATTCCTGTTCATTTCCACTCCGGACATATTGGTACCGGTTGGATAAAAAGTGTAACAACCCTATATCACACTCTTTACGTAATATTATTTTATGCATTCCATAAAAAAAAAGAAGTTTTACTGGTCGCATCTTTCGTCAATCTTCTTTCTTGCTTCCTTCCTCATCTTTTTATTTTTTCACTGCTTCATAATTGCAGGTTCTAAAAAAGGATGATATACTGTTGAAGTTTAATGCTTAGCTATCAGGGTCAAAAGCCCTTATTGTGGTATTTATCTATACAATATATACAATTCAACATAAGGACGTTTTCACTCAACTAAAAACGCAACGGTACTAATGTCCCAAAATACATGACATAAGAACCGGCGTTTTTAGAAACCTTCTTTATGAATTGTATATATAGTATTAAGTATAATTTAATGAAAGGGCTTTTGACCCCTTACTTATAAAAATATAGGGAGACATATGTAATGAAACAATCAAGAGAGGATATAAGAAATATTGCTATTATCGCCCATGTAGATCATGGTAAAACCACACTGGTAGACGAGCTCTTAAAGCAAAGCGGTGTTTTCAGAGCCAATCAGGAGGTAGCTGAAAGAGTGATGGATTCCAATGACCTGGAGCGTGAAAGAGGTATCACCATTCTTGCTAAAAACACTGCCGTAACCTACAAAAATACAAAGATTAATATCATTGATACCCCGGGTCATGCCGATTTTGGCGGTGAAGTGGAACGTGTTCTGAAAATGGTTAATGGTGTTGTACTGGTGGTAGATGCTTTCGAGGGTGCCATGCCCCAGACAAAATTTGTTCTTCAAAAGGCTCTGGAATTAGGTCTTCCGGTAATTGTCTGTGTAAATAAAATTGATCGTCCTGAGGCCAGACCTAAGGAAGTAATCGATGAAATTCTGGAATTATTTTTAGATTTGGATGCCAGCGAAGAGCAGCTGGACTGCCCCTTTGTTTTTGCCTCTGCCAAGGGTGGCTATTCCTCTTTATCCTATGAAGAACAAGGGGAAAATATGGTTCCTCTTTTTGAAACCATTTTGGATTATATTCCTGCTCCCACAGGAGACCCTGAAGCCGGCTGCCAGGTTCTCATCAGTACCATTGACTATAATGAATATGTAGGCAGAATCGGTGTAGGAAAGGTAGATAATGGAGAAATTAAGGTAAACCAGGAGGTACTCCTTTTAAATCACCATGATCCGGAAACGCAAAAAAAGGTGAAAATTTCCAAGCTTTATGAGTTTGACGGCTTGAATAAAGTAGAGGTTACTTCTGCTTCCATCGGCTCTATCGTGGCAATTTCGGGAATTACGGATATTCACATCGGCGATACCCTCTGTTCTGTTGATGCCCCCTGTGCCATTCCTTTTCAGAAAATATCAGAGCCTACGATTGCCATGCATTTTTGTGTAAATGATTCTCCTCTTGCCGGTCAGGAGGGTAAATACGTTACCAGCCGTCACCTCCGTGACCGTTTATTTAAAGAGCTTCATACAGATGTATCCCTTAGAGTGGAAGAAACAGAAAGTACTGAGGTTTTCAAGGTTTCCGGAAGAGGAGAGCTGCATCTTTCCGTTCTAATAGAAAATATGAGAAGAGAGGGCTACGAATTTGCAGTTTCCAAGGCCGAGGTTTTATATAAAACAAATGAACGTAACCAAAAGCTGGAGCCTATGGAGCTGGCCTATATTGATGTCCCGGAAGAATTCTCCGGAAGCGTAATTCAAAAGCTCAGTAACCGTAAGGGAGAGCTTCAAGGTATGAGCCCCATAAACGGTGGCTACACCCGTCTGGAATTTTCCATCCCCTCCCGTGGTCTTATTGGCTACCGCGGTGAATTTATGACTGATACCAAGGGAAATGGAATTTTAAATACTATTTTTGATGGCTACGGTCCTTATAAGGGTGATCTTTCCTATCGAAAACAGGGCTCTTTAATTGCCTTTGAGGCGGGAGAAGCCATTACCTACGGATTGTTTAATGCCCAGGAAAGGGGAACCTTATTTATTGGTCCCGGAGAAAAGGTTTATGCCGGCATGGTCATCGGACAGACCGGAAAAACAGAAGATATTGAAATCAATGTATGTAAGAAGAAGCAGCTGACAAATACCCGAGCCTCCGGCTCAGATGATGCTCTTCGTCTTTCACCTCCACGAATCCTCAGTCTGGAGCAGGCACTGGAATTTATTGATGTAGATGAGCTTTTGGAAATCACTCCCAAAAGTCTTCGAGTACGTAAACGAATTCTTGATGCTACCTTAAGAAAAAGATCTTCTTTTAATAAAGCATAGCTTCATAAAAAAAGAATACCTCACCGGGTATTCTTTTTTTCTTTGGGTTATATTATAAAATTATAAATTAATCTCTAACCATACAGGACAATGATCAGAACCGTATACCTCCGTTAAAATACCGGCATCCTGCAGCTTATCCTTTAAAGAATCAGAAACCATAAAATAATCGATACGCCAGCCTGCATTTTTTGCTCTTGCCTGAAAACGGTAGGACCACCAGGAATAAATCTCTACCTGGTCCGGATAAAAATGACGGAAGGTATCTACAAAGCCATTTTCCTGAAGCTTTGTCATACATGCTCTTTCCTCATCGGTAAAGCCTGCATTTTTTCGGTTAGTCTTAGGATTCTTAAGGTCAATTTCCTTATGAGCCACATTCAAATCTCCACAAAAAATTACCGGCTTTTTTTCCTCCAGCTTTTTCAAGTATGATAAAAAGTCCTCTTCCCATTTCATCCGGTAATCAAGACGCTTTAATCCATCCTGGGAATTGGGTGTATAAACAGTAAGTACATAATAATTGTCATATTCTAGGGTAACTACTCTTCCCTCCTGGTCATGCTCCTCCATTCCGATACCAAGCATCACTGAGACCGGTTCTTTTTTTGCAAAAATTGCCGTACCCGAATAGCCTTTTTTTACGGCATAATTCCAATATTGATGATAACCTTCCAATTGCAGGTCAATCTGTCCTTCCTGCAGCTTACTTTCCTGAATACAGAAAAAATCTGCGTCTGCCTCCTTAAAAAAATCTAAAAATCCTTTTTCCACACAGGCTCTCAGGCCATTAACATTCCATGAAATTAATTTCATTTTTTCCTCCTTCTAAAGTCCTAATAAATTTGTAGCTATATTAAAATAAATAATCAATGATAACGCATCCACAATGGTTGTAATGAAGGGGCTGGCCATAACTGCCGGATCCAGTCCTACCTTTTGGGCCAGCATGGGGAGCACACTGCCTACCACCTTGGCAATCATCAAGGTACAAATTAAGGTTAAACAGATTACCATGGCAATGGGAACTCCTACATGGTCAAAAAACAGCAGCTTCAGGAAGCAGACGATAAATAAGGTAAGGCCGCAAAGCAAGGCTACTCTTAGCTCCTTCCACATAACCTTTCCCATATCTTCAAACTCGATTTCTTCCAAAGACAGTCCTCGGATAATGGTTCCGCTGGATTGTCCCCCTGCATTTCCCCCGGTACCCATCAGCATGGGAATATAGGCTGTCAGAATTACACAGGCACTGAGGGCCTCCTCCGCAGAAGAAATAATTCTTTCCGTAAAGGTGGCCGAAACCATTAACAGTAAGAGCCAGGGAATTCTTTTTTTCCAGGTCTCCCAGATTCCGGTACGCATATATGGCTTATCACTGGGTACAATAGCCGCCATTCTTTCAATATCCTCTGTTGCCTCCTGTGTCAAAATATCCACAACGTCATCAACGGTGATAATTCCTACCAGGCGATTTTCCTGGTCCACTACCGGCATGGAGGTAAAGTCATATTTTTGGAACTGCCTGGCCACCTCTTCCTGGTCCATCATGGTGTTAATGGAGATTACATTTTCATGCATAATATCACCGATTACCGCATCCGGTGGGCTTAAAAGCAGATAACGAAGAGCCACGGTTCCTATCAGCGTCCTTCTGCTGTCCAGTACATAGCAGATATTAATGGTCTCACTGTCCACTCCCACCATTCTGATACGTTCAATGGCATTTTGAACTGTTAAATTTTCCTTCAAATCCACAAATTCCACTGTCATAATACTTCCGGCTGAATCCTCCGGATATCTTAACAGATGGTTGATATCTCTTCTTGTTTCCGGACTGGCTAAAGACAACAACTTTTTTACTACACTGGCAGGCATTTCTTCTAAAAGGTCAGTGGCATCGTCAGCCATCAGATTGTCAATAATATTAGCTGCATCCCGCTCTGATAGTGAAGTAATAATAAACTGCTGGTTTTCAACCTCCATATAAGAAAAAACATCTGCCGCCAGATCCTTTGGTAAAATTCGGAAAATTTTTAACATTTCCTCCTCTTCCATTTCCTCCATAATGGCAGCAATATCTGCTTCATTTAATTCCATCAGCTTTTGTCGAAGGCCGGTATATTGTTTTGTTTCCAATAATTCTTTTAATTCTTCTACCACATTTTCAAGATCCATTGTTTACCGCCTTTCTATCCGAATATTTTTATCCGGACATTTCTATTCTAACAGCCTGTATTCACTGTTTCCTTCTGTAATCTTACATCGGGCAGCTGTTGCCTGTATAATTTCTTTTAAAATTTCTTCTTTATTTTCCTGTAAAAGAAATGCCGTTATTTTAACTATCTCCGTAAATTCCGATTGATATTCCGTAATCCCGGCCTTTCCCAAAATATACTGAATCTTACCTATATTATTATAATCCGACTCTAAATAAACCTCACAGCCATATACCTGGGTTGCAATCCGGCTGTTAGCCAGTCCCTCCTGTACAGCTTTTGTATAGGCTCTTACCAGTCCTCCGGTTCCCAGTAAAACACCTCCAAAATACCTTGTCACAACAACCACTGTATTATGAAGCCCCTGCCCCAGAAGTACCTCCAGCATCGGGCGTCCTGCCGTACCGGAGGGTTCTCCGTCATCACTGCATCTGGTAATCTCATTATGCTCTCCTAAGACGAAGGCACTGCAATTATGCCTGGCATCCCAGTATTTCTTTTTCATACTATCTATAAATTCTGTGGCCTGTTCTACAGTTTCCACTGCCGCAACATTGGCAATAAATTTAGATTTTTTTTCTACAATCTCACCGGTTCCACCTTCTACCGTAATCTTTACCGGTAAAAAAATCTCCTGTTTTTCCATTTTTTCTATTATCTTCCTTATTCTGCAAATTATTATTAATATTCTAGCATAAAAATAAAAGTTTTTGTGTACAATTCTTAATAATTAAGAAAATCCTTTATTTACCTATTTTTTTTTGCTATAATCTTATAGTCAATGCCCTAAAATGGGCAAAAAAATAGAAAGCTTAAACCTTTGTATGATTTTAAGGAGGCATAATACATGAATTATGGCAAAAAAGGTGTCCAAAACAAGCAAAAGGCACTGAATGCTAAATCATCTAAATGGGGAAGAAAAGCTGCCTTACTCTTTTTCAAAGTTTTTCTGGTTGTTTTTTTAGCCGGAGGAGTTATTGCAGCCAGCGCTATGTTTGGTGTTTTAAAGGGGATTATTGATTCCTCTCCTGATATTTCTCAGATGAATATTGCACCGACACGTTTTTCTACATTTATTTATGACAGTGAAGGGAATCAGACTGCCAAGCTGGTAGCTTCCGATTCCAATCGTATCCCTGTTTCCATGGATAAAATTCCCGAAGATTTGGCTCATGCTTTTGTGGCAATTGAAGATTCCCGTTTCTATGAGCATAATGGAATTGATATTAAAGGAATTATGCGTGCTGCCATGGTTGGTATCAAAAATAAATTCGATTTTACGGAAGGTGCCAGTACCATAACACAGCAGCTGTTAAAAAATATTGTTTTCACGGATTGGGTACATGAAGACAGCTTTGCTGAAAAAATTAAGCGTAAAGTACAGGAACAGTATCTGGCCATGGAGCTGGAAAAAGAGCTGGACAAAAATACCATTCTTGTAAACTATATGAATACCATTAACCTGGGACAAAATACCTTGGGAGTACAGGCGGCTTCCCTGCGTTATTTTAATAAACAGGTGCATGAATTAAATCTGTCTGAATGTGCAGTATTGGCAGGAATTACTAAGAATCCTTCCAAATTTAATCCTATTACACATCCGGATAAAAATGCAGAAAGAAGAACTAAGGTCTTAAATGATATGCTGGAGCAGGAATTTATTACTCAGGCTGAATATGACGAAGCCATGGCTGATAATCCTTATGCCAGAATCAAAACTACCAATGAGGTGGTAGGTGATAATGTAATCACTTCTTATTTTGATGATGCCGTTACGGAACAGGTGTACGAAGATCTTTTGGCTGCCGGGTATGATGACAATCAGGCTTATACCCTCTTATACTCAGGTGGTTTAAAAATTTATTCTACTCAGGACCCCAGAATACAGGATATCTGTGATACTGTTTATTCCGATCCTGAAAATTATCCCGAAAAATTCTATTGGGCACTGGAATACCGTCTGAGTATCAGTAAAGCAAATGGTGAGGTAGAACATTATAGCAAGCAGATGCTTCAGGCTTTCCTGCGTGAAAACGGAAAAAAGGGATTTAATCTCTTATACTCCACTCAGGAGGAAGCCTTAGAGGATATCCGTATTTATCAGGAATCTCTACTGGGACCGGGTGATGACATTCTGGATGAAATCATTGAATTTACACCTCAGCCCCAGGTTTCCATTACCATTGCCGATCAAAGTACCGGTCATGTAGTAGCTATGATTGGAGGACGTGGAACGAAGGATAAAGCGAGAACACTAAACCGTGCAACCTCCACCACCAGATCCCCCGGCTCCACCTTTAAGGTGCTTGCCTCCTTTGGGCCTGCTATAGATAGTGGTGGTTTTACACTGGCTACCACTGTTAATGATGCTCCTTTCTTCTATTATGATGGCTCACCTGTAAAAAACTGGTATGATAAACAGGCTGTTCCTTATCGTGGACTCCAGTCTATCCGTCAAGGAATTTATGATTCTTTAAATATTGTAGCTGTAAAAACCATTACTCAGATTACTCCACAGCTGGGATATGATTATTTAATGAAATTTAATTTTTCCACTTTGGAGACTGCTTATGAAGTTGACGGAAAACTCCATACCGATATTCATCAGTCACTGGCACTTGGCGGACTAACCCGTGGAGTTACCAATATGGAGCTGAATGCAGCCTATGCTGCCATAGCTAATCATGGAGAATATATTAAACCTAAGCTTTATACTAAGGTTGTAGACAATAACGGAAATATTGTATTAGACAATACAGCCAATGAAGCTACCCAGGTATTTAAGGCTACCACTGCCTTCCTGCTTACAAGCGCTATGCAGGATACTGTTATCCGCGGTACCGGTGGTGCTGTCCGTTTCGATGGAATGCCTATTGCCGGAAAAACCGGTACTACTACAGATAACCTTGATGTGTGGTTTGCAGGCTATACTCCTTATTATACTGCTACTACCTGGACCGGTTATGATAATAATGAAGCAAAATTAAACGATAGCACAGGCCTGCAGCTTTCCAAAAAACTCTGGAAAAAAGTAATGTCTGAGATTCACGCAAACCTACCTTCCAAATCCTTTGATACTCCTGCCGGAATCGTACAGGCAACTGTCTGCTCCCGTTCAGGAAAATTAGGAATACCGGGACTTTGTGATCACACACTGACTACAGAATACTTTGAAGAGGGAACCGTGCCCAAGGAAAGCTGTAATGTCCATTACCAAGGTGCTTTATGTAACTATACACAGCAGGCTGCTTGTACTAATTGTCCATTTAAAATAGAAGGTGTATTTGAGTTAACACCACCGGAACATCCTTCTCTTTTAAGCGGATCTACCGGTGCTGTTACTACTCCCGGCACAGGAACTGCTCCTGCTACTCCGGATACAGCAACTTCTGCAGAAGGCACAGTAGGACCTGACGGCAATCCGGTACCTGCTACAAATAATGTTACCTACTGCCCTCATACAGATGCCTTTATGGCTGATCCTAATAAGGATGCTATTATTGCACAGCATTGGGCAGAAATCCAACAGAGAAATCAGGCAGCATTGGATGCTGCGGCGGCAGCTGCTGCTAACGGTACTCAATAATATTAAAGCAGATTCAGTACTTTGGGCGAACTTTTAAAGAGCCCTCGGATAACATAGTTTTTAGAATAATTTAAGAGAGCTGTTAGTCCCGGGAAAAATATTCCTAAAACTAACAGCTCTTTCTTTTACACATTCTAACCGTTATACTCTGCCTCCCGGCCATAGATGATGCAGGGCGCTAAATCACCTCTGTTCTTCACTGGCAATCAGACTTGTCCTCTAAATCTTACTCTTCTGCCTCTGTAGCTTCTACTGCTATAGGAATCTCTTCCTCTTCTATTACCGTCTCTTCGATAATCTGAACTTCTGCATCCTCAAAATCATCTTCTTCATCAAAAAAATCTTCTGCTACCTTTTCTCCGCATTTAGGACAAAACGTATATTGAACGTCTATAGGGTTTCCACACGACTGACATTCTGCTGTTCCTTTTAATGCTTTTAATCGCTTTTCCAATGCTTCTATGGCATTCTTAGCATCACGGATAGCCTGTACACTTTCCTCAAATTCGCTATCAATATCAATCTCCTTATACTTTTCAAAATAAGCCTCACCAATTTTTGCATAGTGCTTTTTAATTTCTATATTTACTCCTGAAATCTGTCCCTTTAAATTAGCAATCTCAGCCATTTTCTTAGCTGCCTCAGCAGCTTCTCTTCCTTTGCTTGTTAATACCTCACTTAAATTTTCAAAAAATGCCATAATATTTCCTCCCTATTCCTTTATCATACTTTATTTTTATAGTTTTATTCTTATTTTCTGATTATTATTATAAAGCCTGATACTGTTTTTTTCAATCACACAGTTCCTATACATTAAAATATAAGACAAAAGCATAAATATATTCAGCATAGGAGTTTTATAAAAACGAAATAGACATACAGTAAACCATACGGTACTGACATCAATTACTCAGTAAATAAGCAATTTGTACTGAATCTTATGACTTCATAGAAAAATAACTTCTGAGCCCTAAAGGTGTATAGTAAAAGTAATATTATTAAGAAGGAAAAGAATTGCCATCAAGATATAATATTTTTATTGACATTCTCCCTACCATGTAGTAGAATATTTCTTGTCGGTAAGACAATTCAGATGCTGATATAGCACAGTCGGTAGTGCGTCGCATTGGTAGTGCGGAGGTCACGGGTTCGATTCCCGTTATCAGCTTGCTTGTTATATTTATTACAAAGTCCTGTAATCTTAATGGTTGCAGGATTTTTTGTTGATTTTACTAGGGTTTGCGGACTTTTTTAAACAAATTTTATTGCTACAAAAAACAAAACACTTGTTCTTTAAAACAGTATTTTTTCTAATTATATGACACGAAATATGACACGAATTTTATGGATATTGACAATATCACCCTATACTTCTCAGCAATAGCAATTCTCTGAATGGGAGAGAGGTTTCTTCTTCTGCAAGAGGATGCGCTCCTGATCCTTGGAATGTACTATATTTCTTCATCTCTTCCAACGCTTCGTTCGGTATTTCCTCCGGAATCTCTTCCTTCGCTTCTTCCCCTGTCATAAAAAAACGCTCCTCGCCAACTGCTTCTAAAGCCTGTACATCCATCACCGGTGTGGCACTAACCACAAGTGATACGGCAAGTATTAGTGACAAAACTGATTTACAATTTACTTTCGTATCTTCCCCCTTTCTTTTGTAAATTACTGTATCAAAATTGTAACTTATTTCCACATTTAAGATAAGATTTTAAAGCTCTCTCTCCCACATACTTGTATTTCGATGGAATAACAACCCTTTATCGTTCTATATCCTCTTACGCCTCCTGCTTTCTTTTCCTTTCTCTATGAAAAATATCATAAATACAAGGAATCACTATCAGGGTGAGGAGAGTTCCGTAGCTTAAGCCTCCGATGGTTACCAGAGCCATTGGCCTTGAAAGGTCTGCCCCCATTCCGCCGGCAAAGGCCATGGTCAAAAGACCAAAGATGGTAGTAAGGGCTGTCATAAGCACCGGACGTAATCTCGTTTTTCCGGCCAGTAGGATTGCTTCTCTTTTTTCCATGCCTTCCTCTCGCAGCTGGTTGGTATAATCCACCATAACAATTCCGTTATTTACTATAATACCGGACAGCATTACAAAGCCGATTACTGCAATTACGCTTACCTCTGAATTGGTAAGATATAAAGCCAAAAATCCACCTGTAAAGGCCAGAGGAATGGTGAACATGATGATAAACGGAGATAGGAAGGATTGGAACTGTGCCACCATAATCAAATACATAAAAGCAATGGCTAACAGAAGCATCAGCATCAGCTGCTCCATGGCATCCATAATTGTCTCATTTTCTCCCGTAAACTCCATATAGTAGCCCTGCGGCAGCTGATAATCCTTTAATGCTTCCTCCACCTGTGCTGAAACAATACCTACATTATAGCCATCCGCTATCTGGGCAGAAACAGTAATATATCTGCTTTGCTGATCTCTGCTGATAGCACTGAGGCCTTCCTTTTTCGTAAACTCTGCAATCTCTGATAAGGCAATTCTTTTCTTTTTTCCTTCTTTATCCGTTGTGTCTAAAAGAGTGTTTTTTAAGTCCTCTTCTGTCATACTCTCATCTTTTTCATTGATTACAACCACATCATATTCTTTCATTGGTGTAGACAGAATGGTACTTCCGGAGGGGGCTGCCAGCTTCGCATACAGCTGGTTAAAAATCTGAGCCACTGTCAATCCATGCTCCATGGCCAGTTTAGTATCTACCAGTACCCTGATTTCACCTGTGGTTTCCTCCCGGCCGTCAGATACCTCTGCTGTACCTTCTATTCCTTCCACAATCTTAGCAATATCAATAGCTGTTTCCTGCAAAGTATCTAATTCTCTTCCCTTAATCATAATGGAAATTCCACTGCCGCTAAGAGCTCCTAAGTCCATGGAGGTTGTCTGTATCTGTACCTCCAAATACTCTCTCTCAGAAAGAATGTCTTCAATTTCTTTTCCCAGCTGTCCGTTTGTCTGCTGCTTGTCCTCTTTCGTGGTAATATACAGCACTGTGGAATTGGTAACCTCTGAGGTTCCTCCCATTAATGACATGGTTCCTGAATTCAACATGGCTCCGATGTTTTCCACATCTTCCAGTTCCAGTAATCTGCCTACGATCTCATCTGTTTCTTCTGCCGTTTCTGCTAAGGTATTTTCTTTGGGAAAGTTCAAAGTAACCGTTAGCTGATTACTATCCATTTCCGGCATAAAGGCAGTTCCTCTTGACAGAGATAAGACAATACTTGTTGCAAATAATAGAATGGTAACTAAAAGAACCAGTAGCTTTTTATTCAGTAGGGTTGCCAGAATTTTTTCGTATACCTCTCCCAGCTTTTCTGAAAAACCGCCGGAGGTTACATCCTTGTTTCCGGTAAGCACTTTAGAAGATAAAGATGGTACTACGGTAATGGCAATGACCAGACTTGCCAGAAGGGAATATCCAATGGTAAGCCCCATATCCACAAATAGCTGTCTTGTAATTCCTTCCGTAAAAACAATAGGAAGAAATACACATACAGTAGTTAAGGTAGAAGCAGCAATAGCACCTGCTACTTCCTTGGTTCCCTGGATGGAAGCCTCTTTTCTTGAAAGTCCTTTACTACGCAAACGATAGATATTTTCAATAACGACTATAGAGTTATCTACCAGCATTCCTATACCAAGAGCCAGACCTGATAGAGAAATTACATTCAAGGTCACCTTACTGAAATACATACATACAATAGCAGTGACCAAACTGATAGGAATGGAAATCGCTATTACAAGTGTTGGTCTGAAGTCTTTTAAAAAGAGAATCAGAATAATAATTGCCAGACCAAATCCCATAACAATATTGGAAAAAATAGAGTCCATTACAAGATCAATATAAATTCCCTGATCCATTAAGGTAATAATTTTTAAATCAGGATTTTCTTCCATCAGCTGACGGAAGGTATCCTTCAGCTTATCCGATACCTCTCCTGTGGAATATCCGGTCTGCTTTTGCATGGAAATCATAACACCCGTACTTCCATCTACATTGGTGTATATTTCCTTACTGTTATCTGACAGAAAAACATCAGCCACATCTCCCAGACGAATCATATCCACTCCCTCCATGGATAAGTTCATAATGGGCATATTCGTCAGGGTTTCCAGAGACTCCGGCTTTTCTCCGATTCTTACCAGATACTCCACACCCTCTTCCGTCAAATATCCTCCCGGCATCGAAAAATTTTGCGCGGTAAGAAGAGCCTTTACGGTATCTACTGTCAATACCCCTTCCATATCCGCACTTAAAAAGGCCTCTTCTCTTGCCTCATCTAATTGTACTCTTCCGTCCTCCAGCTGTTGTTTGGCATCCTCCAGCTGTTTACCTGCATCCTTCAGCTGCTCTTTGGCTGAGTCTATCTGTTCAAATCCGGAATCCAGCTGTTCTTCTGAAGACTCCAGCTGTCCCTCTGCGGCCTGAAGCTGTGCCTCTCCGTAGGTCATTTGTGCCTCTGCACTTCCAAAGCCTGCAGCTGCCTCCATTTCTCCCTTAGTTAAGGCAGTAAGAGCCTCGTCCAACTTCTCTTCCTGCTCTGTTAACTCAGCCAGACTTTTCTTCATTTCTTTCAAGGTACTCTTGGTTATGGTCAGCATCTGAGGATCTGTGGAAACATTTGCCATACTGTCAGAAGATAACTGAACTGAAATTATCTGTAGCAAGCTTCCTATCGTTGCGGAAGCTTCCATTTTTAATTCTGTCATTAAAGTCTTTAACAGCTCCTTTACTTCTTGCGGAAGTAAAGATCCCTCTGCCAAAGCTTCTTCCAAAGTTGTATCATCCGAAACAAGGCCTGCTGCCTTTAATCCGTTTAATGCCTGAAGGGCCTGTTCCAAACCTGCCTTTGCTTCTGCCATTTGCAGCTGCTGCTCCAGCTGCATAATGTTGGCATTCAGAGTTGCCTTACCGGCCACTAATTCTGTCTTGGCATCAATAACCTTTGTATAATTTTCCGCAATCTGCTTGGTAGCATGATCCTTTTGCTTATTAAGCTCCTCTTTTCCCTGCTGTAAATCTGATTTTTTGCCTGCCAGCTCCTTTTTACCATCTGCCAGCTCTTGTTTTGCCTTTTCCAAATCTGCCGTATTCGCTTCTATCTCATTCCAGCCTTCTGCCAGTTCCTTTTCACTTTTTTCCAGCTCCTTTGCTCCCTCTTCCAGCTCTTCCCTGGCATCCTCCATCTCCTTATCAATAGAGTCAAAAACCTGCTCATTAATTTTAGCAATTTTATCTTCCCTAATAATCACATGGACACTTTCTTCCAACAAACCACTGGCGGTAGCCGAAGCTACTCCCTCAATACTCTCCAGACGGGGAAGCAGCTGTGTAGAGGTATATTCACTGATTTCACCTACCTCCATTCCCTCCACACCCACAGCAGCTACCATTACCGGAAGCATATTGGGATTTAATTTCATAATAATGGGATTTCCTACCGTGTCGTCCCAATAAGATTTAATCTGATCCAGACTTTCACGAATTTCCAGAGATACCGAGTCCATATTAGCCGACTGGGCAAATTCCAAAATCACCATGGAGTAATTCTCTGCCGAAGTGGAGCTTACTCCTTCAATATTACTGATGGTAGCCATGGCAGCCTCCACCGGTTTTGTTATCACCGTTTCCACAGTCTCCGGACTGGCTCCCGGATAGCTTGTCATAACGATTACGTAGGGCAGTGTAATATTAGGCAATAAATCTGTAGTCATCTTTGTCAGAGAGACAACTCCTAAAATAATTACCAAAACTACTGCCACAAATACTGTATACGGTTTTCTTACACTAAACTCTGCCATAACTTCCTCTTTATACTTTCTTATTTCTCAATATGCTCTTTTTATGATATGATGTGTCAGAATACTTCATCACTTTACATTGACAAGTTTTTCCTCTGATACAAGAAAGAATACGCGTAAACGCGTATTCCTTACTCCCAAAGTGTCGCAAAGCGACTTTTTCCTCTATTCTTCTCTTATGATCTTACGAATCTTTGCTCTTAATCTTTGAAGAGCATTGTCTGTGGATTTTTCATCCCTTCCCAAAACCTTTGCAATCTGGGTATAGGTCATTCCTGTCATATGAAGGTCAAAAACCTCCTTCTCAAAAGCACTCAGCTCTTTTTCTATAGCAGCCTCTATTACCTCCAGTCGCTCCTGTTCCAGGACTACTTCCTCCGGATTTTTTTCCTGATCCGTGGGAATACTGTTCATTAGTATACAACTGCTTCTCTCTCCACTTTCATCCTCGCCCGGTTGTCCGTAAATAGAAATATAGGTATTGAGAGGCAGATGCTTTTTCCTGTTAGAGGCTTGTACCGCCGTATACATCTGTCTTGAAACACAAAGATCTGCAAAGGTATAAAAATTTACATCTCTTCCCATATCATAATCCCTGACAGCCTTGAACATACCCAGCATACCTTCCTGGATGAGATCATCATGATCACCACCAATGAGAAACATGGAGCCTGCTTTTTTACGAACAAGATTTTTATATTTATCAATAATATGGTCAACCGCAGCTTCTTCTCCGTCCCGGTACCTTAATATCAGCTCTTCATCAGTTGCTGTAGCATATTTTTCTTTTTGCATTTCGGCTCTCTCCATCCTATGCTTCTCTATTTCTGATTATTCCCTGACTCCTTACTGCAATCTCTGTCTTACAATTTCATAGGCCAATACACCGGCAGCCACGGAAGCATTCAAAGAATCAATATCTCCCTTCATAGGGATGGATGCCACAAAATCACACTTTTCCTTTACCAGTCTGCTGACACCTTCTCCCTCATTGCCTATTACAAGACCTATGGCTCCCTTCAAATCCAGCTGATACATAGTTGTACCTCCCATATCGGCACATACAAACCATAAACCTTCCTTTTTTAAATCCTCAATAGTTTTTCCGATATTTGTCACCTTGGCCACCGGAGTATAATTTAAGGCACCGGCAGAGGTTCTTGCAACCGTAGCTGTTAAACCCACTGCCCTGTTTTTAGGTATAATGACTCCATGTGCTCCTGCCAGATTGGCCGTACGGATAATTGCTCCCAAATTATGAGGATCTTCAATATTATCTAACAGGAAAATAAAGGGAGCTTCTTCTTTTTCCCTTGCTTTTTTAAGAATATCCTCAACTGTTGCGTATTCATAGGCGGCAATCACTGCCACAACTCCCTGATGCTTCCCCGTCTGGGACAATTGGTCCAGTCGCTCTTTTGTTACATATTTTATCATGGTGTCATGCTTTTTGGCTTCCCTTTTAATCGTCATAATGGGGCCATCCTGACAACCATCCTGAATATAAATCTTATCTACTGTTTTTCCGCTTCGAAATGCTTCTATTACGGCATTTCTTCCTTCAATGTTTAATTCCTGATATCCCATATTTCTCCCACTCTTATACTGAAATTTTCAGCTTGGCCAATCCTTCTTTTACCATTAATATCATCCGTTCCTCCTGACCGGTCAAAAACCAGAATCCAATTAAGGCTTCCAGACCGGTTGCCTTACGATAATCTGCAATAGAAGCATTTTTAGCCGATGTACCTGATTTGGCATTTCTTCCTCTTTTGTAAACAGCCTGTTCCTCTTCTGAAAGCTCTTCCAGAAGAGTTTCTGCTAAAGCTGCCTGGGCAGAGGCTTTTACAATCTTACTTTTTTTCTGATGCAATTGATTAGGTGCCTGATTGGCCCGTTCCACAATTACAGTTCTTATCAGCAAATCAAAAACACAGTCTCCTACAAAAGCCAGTGTCAAAGGAGAATAGGTTCTGATATCCTTACTTTCCAGGGAAAACTCTTCCCTGATTTTTTCTAAAAGGCTTAAGCTCTTTTCCATTTTACACCTTCACGAGTATCCTCCAGCAGAATGCCCTGTTCTAATAATTGGTTTCTGATTTCATCAGCTCTGGCAAAATTTTTATCCTTTCTCGCCTGCTGTCTTTCCTGAATCAGATTTTCAATCTCTTCATCTAAAATTTCCTTCTTCTTTTCCAAAATCAAGCCGCAAATATCTGCCATAGTAAACAGCATACTGTATAGAGCTTCTGCAAATGGCTTGGAGCTTTCCTCACTTACCTGAGTATTAATGAATTTAACCAGCTCAAAGATGGCAGAAATAGCATCTGCCGTATTAAAATCATCCTCCATAGCCAGTTCATATTTCTTTTTATAATTCTCAGCCTCAGCCAGTAATGATTTTTCATTATCACTCAGCTGTTCTCCTGCTGCCTTACCTGTCAACTCCTTCAGACGTTCAGCCGCAGTCACAATTCTTTCCAGACCGTTTTTAGCCGCTTCCATTAAATCAGCAGAAAAGTTCAAGGGACTTCTGTAATGTGCTGAAAGCATAAAGAAACGCAGTACCTGAAGATCATATTTTTCACTAATGTCTCTGACAGTAAAGAAATTACCGGCAGATTTTGACATTTTCTTGTTATCAATATTCAAAAAAGCATTATGCATCCAGTATTTAGCAAAGTTTTTTCCGTTGGCTGCCTCTGACTGGGCAATCTCATTTTCATGATGAGGGAAAACCAGATCTTCTCCTCCTGCATGAATATCAATTTCTTCTCCCAAATATCGTTTGCTCATAACACTACACTCAATATGCCAGCCGGGACGTCCGTCACACCAGGGAGAATGCCATGCCGGTTCTCCTGCTTTTCTAGGCTTCCAAAGAACGAAATCCAAGGGATCTTCCTTTTGTTCCTCTCCTGATACCAGTAAAGAGCGGTTTCCTCCCTGCAGGTCATCCAGATTTTTATGAGAAAGCTTTCCATACCCCTGAAAGCTTCTGGTTCTATAATATACCGTTCCATCCTGGGCAGGATAAGCATACTTTTTACGAATCAGAGTAGAAATCATATCTACCATTCCTTCAATTTCATTAGTCGCCAAAGGATGAGTAGTGGCAGGCTTAACATTTAAAGCCTCCATATCCTTTTTGCATTCCTCAATATAACGATTGGAAATAACAGAGGAATCTACTCCTTCTTCCACTGCTTTTTTAATAATCTTATCATCTACATCCGTAAAATTAGAAACATAATTTACCTCATATCCCTTGTACTCCATGTATCTTCTTACGGTATCAAATACAATCATGGGACGGGCATTCCCGATATGAATCAGATTATATACGGTAGGACCGCATACATACATTTTTACCTTTCCTTCTTCCAAGGGAACAAATTCTTCCTTTGTCTTTGTCAGCGTATTGTATATTTTCATGGTTATCTTGATTTCCTTTCTTTTCCTGCTATTTATTGTACCATAACTATTATTTTAATGCCAAACAGGGATTTATGGATGCAGCTCCTTTAATAAACGCTCCACCTGTTCTTCCAGCTCTGTAATCCTGTTATTGAGAGACGTATTGGCTTTTCTTAAGTTGCAAAGATCTTCCTGCACGGGATCCGGAAGATTTCCGTGATCCAGGGTTTCCTGGGGTGCACTCTTCTTCACTCGTTCCACTACTCTTCCCGGCACACCTACTACGGTAGAATTAGGCGGAACCTCATGCAGGACCACACTTCCTGCTCCAATCTTGGAATTATCACCTATCTTAAAGGAGCCTAACACCTTGGCTCCGGCACTGATCATTACATTGTTGCCAATAGTAGGATGTCTTTTCCCCAGTTCTTTTCCGGTCCCTCCCAGGGTAACTCCCTGATAGAGCGTACAATTATCACCGATAATCGTAGTTTCCCCTATGATTACCCCGTTTCCATGGTCGATAAACAGACCTTTACCGATTTGTGCCCCGGGATGAATCTCAATCCCTGTTTTTCTTACAGCACGCTGGGAAATCCATCTTGCTAAAAAATATTTTTCATTTAAATATAGCTTATGAGCCAAACGGTAATGAAGCATTACCTTAAAGCTGGGATATAAAAATACCTCCCAGGGAGAATGGATGGCTGCATCACGCTCCTTGATGATGCGCATTTCATCCTTGATATATTGTATGAATGACATCTCCTCACCCCTTATAAATAAAAAAACTCCATCTCAAATTAGAGACGAAGTTTATCCGCGGTTCCACTCTAGTAAGGGAATCTCTTCCCTCCCTCAATCTTCGTAACGTGAAGAATCCGTCTTCAGCTAATTATTCACCGAAGCAGCTCCCGAATGCACTTCAGAAATTTTCCGACCAAGGATGCTTTCAGCCGCTGACATCCTCTCTCTGTTGCCTTCCCTTCTCCTACTCTTTCGTTCCAAGCTTTTTTCACAATAGTTATAAACTAACATATGTCATATTCTAGGATATGAAATCCTTCCTGCTTTGTCAACACTTTCTATACAATTTCATTCAGGAATACATTTTTCAATAGCTGTGGTGCCAGATCTCCTATATGATAAAATTTTTCTGCCTCCCTGTATTCCTTTAATTTTGTAACGGTACTTCCCTCCGGAGTCATTTCTACTCTGTAAATTCCGTCATTTTGAGGAAGCAGGGGATCCTCCACCTCCAGTAGCAGGGTTTTTCTTTCCCTACTCCTTACCAGTTTCAGCATTTCTTCCAAATGAATAATTCTGGCCATAATCACAGGCTCTTTCTCCTTCTGTGTTTCCAAAAAAGAAAAAAGTCCCTCCCTGTTTTCCATAACCTCCTGAAGATTTAAATCCTCTTCTTCTCTTCCGTAAAGAAGGATACCCTGTATTTCACCATTTTTTTCGGCAATAAAAATATCACCGTTTTGGGAAATCAGTTCCTGAAGCTGACGCAGATAATACTCTTCACTTCTGACCGCATAAATCTCATATTTTTCTGCCAGCCAGCCATTGGCAAAATCTGCCATTTTCTTTACGATTTCAGATTTCTCTTCTTCACCGTAGCCCTGCCTCAGGCTACGTAAACAGTATCCTGTCTTCTCTTCCCATTGCCTTACCAGTTCAGGACAACTTCCGGTATATTCTGCTGCCTGAAGCTCCTCCTCAGCTGCACCGTTTTCTTTTCCCCATAAGTCCTCCAGTGCCTCTATCCACTCTCTGTCCAGGGTCCAAAGCTGCCTTTCATAAATAAAGGAAAAGTCGAAGGGCTGATAAATGGCAGGGTCTGCAGGCATCAAATAGGTAAACGGATTTTTTTCCCGGTACATACAGGCAAAGGCCTTCTGTAAAAGAGCCGTCATATAACCCTTATGACGAAATTCTTTTCCTGTGGCCACTGCCACCAGATAAGATAAACTCCTTTTCCTATCCCCGATTTGTATCTCATAAGGCGTGCGAAACATCATGGCCTTATAAGGCTCCTTTCCTATCACATAACCGATATTATCCTCTGCCTTCCAGGTATAATAATAATCTAAAAACTTTTTTGAATCCTCACAAAATACCTGCTCCCACAAACTGCGGGTAGTAAGGCATTCCTTCCCTGTTAGGGTTGTAATCTCTAACACTTCATTCATTCCGTCTCTTCTCTCTTATCCTCTGTGACAGCCCTGACAGCCTGCACAGCCCTTTTCTTCCATTCTTTCATTAAAAAGATGAGTAGGACTTTCTACCAGGCAGATTGCCTGGGCAGAAATCCCCCTTCCTTCTCCTGTAAATCCCATACCTTCCTCCGTTGTGGCCTTTACATTTACCTGCTCCACATTCAAATGAAGAACCCGGGCGATATTTTCTCTCATCTGATCAATATAAGGGCGCATTTTCGGTGCCTGAGCAATGATTGTGGCATCAATATTTTCCACAAAAAACATTTTTTCTTCCAGCATAACCCCTACCTGCTCCAAAAGCTTCAGACTGTCTGCTCCCTTCCATTTTTCCTCTGTATCCGGAAAATGCTTTCCGATATCTCCTAAGGCTGCTGCCCCTAAAAGAGCATCGGAAATAGCATGCAGCAATACGTCTGCATCAGAATGTCCCAGTAATCCCTTCTCATAAGGAATCTCAACTCCTCCGATAATCAGCCTTCTGTTTTCTACTAATTTATGTACATCATATCCCATTCCAACTCTCATATCTATTCTATCAGTATAGGGTCATTATTCTGCCCTATAAACTCCTTTCCGATCATCATTATAGCAGTAGGCAGCTTTTTCTACCATAGTTTTTCTTTTCAGGCAGTATCTTTCGCCAAGTATTTTAATATTCAAATCCTCTTGTTACTGTTCACAGGCAATGTCAGTGAACGTAACTGAATTACCACTACTTACATGGTTGCATCTTCTCTTTTTTCTATGTTAAAATAAAACTGTTAAAATCATTACCTTTGGAAAGATTTTTCTAAGAACTAAACTGTGAAAGGAGTCTCCTTCCTTGGTAAGGAGAAGTAAAACCATGTTTGAAGCTATCGAATATATTGTTGCAGGCATTGATGGCGATTATGCCCATTTAAAAAGAGTTGACCTGCCGGAAGAACCCTTAAAATTA
>JAFYWD010000011.1 GCA_017558205.1 Lachnospiraceae bacterium
AGTTGAAATGCAAAAGAAAAAGAGTTAAAATAGACAAAAGAATTTGGAAAACATTAGGAGGTACCTATGTCCGATACAATTAAAACAATTGGTGTACTGACCAGTGGCGGAGATGCACCGGGAATGAATGCAGTAGTTCGTGCGGTGGTAAGAAAGGCCATCACCAACGGCGTAAACGTAAAAGGAATTAAAAAAGGATATCAGGGTCTTCTTAATGAAGAAATCATAGATATGCATGCAGGAAGTGTGGCAGATATTATTCAGAAGGGCGGTACCGTGTTGGGAACTGCCAGATGCCGGGAATTTACCACCGAGGAAGGTCAAAAGCTGGGAGCCGAAATCTGCAGGAAGCATGGAATCGACGGAATTGTTGTAGTTGGTGGTGACGGCTCCTACAAGGGGGCGGCAGCGCTTTCACGTCAGGGGATTAATACCATAGGCGTTCCGGGAACCATTGACTTAGATATTTCCTGTACGGAATACACCATCGGTTTTGATACGGCGGTAAATACCGCTATGGAAGCCATTGATAAAATCAGGGATACTTCATCCTCTCATGAAAGATGCAGTATTATTGAGGTTATGGGAAGAGCAGCAGGCTACCTGGCTCTATGGTGTGGAATTGCCAACGGGGCAGAGGATATTCTTCTTCCGGAAAAATATGATTTTAATGAACAACAGATTATTAATAATATTATCCGCAACAGAAAAAGAGGAAAAACCCACCATCTGATTATTAATGCAGAAGGAATTGGGCACTCTACCTCCATGGCCAGAAGAATTGAAGCGGCTACCGGAATCGAGACAAGAGCTACTATTTTAGGATACATGCAGCGTGGAGGAAGTCCTACCTGTAAGGACAGATATTTTGCTTCTGTTATGGGAGCCTATGCGGCAGACCTGCTTTGTCAGGGAAAAAGTAACCGTGTAGTGTGCTATCAGCAGGGTCAATTTGTGGATTATGATATTGAAGAAGCATTAAATATGAAAAAAAGTATTTCCGAATATGAGTATGAAGTAAGCAGATGTCTCTCCGGAAATGTATAAGCAAAAGATAAGAAGGGCTGATGCAAAGAGTTGGTTTTAAGATAAAACAAAGGATTGCACAGCCTTTCCTTTTTTGCAGAAAGGAAGTATTCATGAGAAATGTGAAAAAAGAAAAAAGGGTGACAAAGCTGAAAACCTCCTATGTCAGACTGATTGCCACCGGCTTTTTACTAATGATTCTGGTAGGGACCTGCCTTTTGATGCTTCCCTGTGCCACGAGAAGCGGAGAAAGTACTTCCTTTTTGGATGCTTTGTTTACTGCAACAAGTGCGGGCTGTGTTACAGGACTGATTGTAGTGGATACTTATACTCATTGGAGTTTATTTGGCCAGCTTGTAATCTTGGGGTTGATTCAAATTGGCGGTCTGGGATTTATTACTATAGGTGTTTATGTGGCAGTCCTCCTAAAAAAAAGAATCGGCTTATGGGAAAGAGAGGCCTTGAATGAAAGTGTCAG
>JAFYWD010000012.1 GCA_017558205.1 Lachnospiraceae bacterium
CAGTACTGCTACCAAACCTTTTTGTCTAAGATCCGGCTGACAGGAAAGAGAGTCAACCTCATTTTCTTCTGTTACTGTCTCTTTTACTTCTATACCGGAATCCTGTTTTTCTGTTGCCACTACTTCTTCATTAGAAAGAGCTTCTTCGGTCACAACAATGGTTACCTGATATTCCTGTTCTGTTTTCTTTTCTGCCATGCTTTGATAACCCTTTTGAGTGGCAAATTTCTGTAAATTCTGTACCGCAATTTCATTATCCACTAACACCGTTACTGTGCCACCTTGGGTTAATTCTGCTGTTGCTTTTTTGGTATTTACTACCGGAAGAGGACAAGCTAATCCTCTGGCATCTACAACTCTTGTTTTCATCTATATTTTCTCCTTTAGTTATTCTTGGGCAATTTTTCTCACAGCCTTCACAGCAGCTTCTACTTCTTCCACCGTATTAAAATAAGAAAAGCTAAAACGAACGGCCCCCTGTTCCTTGGTTCTCAATACTTCATGCATTAAGGGAGCACAATGCCCTCCGGCCCGTGTTGCAATCTCATATTCCACGGCTAAAATATCACTTACCATGGCCGAGGATAGGTTTCCGATGTTTAAAGCAACGATGGGACATCGAATAGGTTTGGAATAATCTCCGTAAACCAAAACCTGTGGAATCTCTTTCACCTTTTCATAAAAAAGCCACATCAGTTCCAGTTCTTTTTTTCTGATGTTTTCCAGTCCTTCTCTTTCCAAAAAATCCAAGGCTGCATTCAAACCTGCCAAGCCGTGTCCATTCATGGTTCCTGCCTCCAAAGCTTCCGGCATCTGCCGAGGATGTTCACGATCAAAGGTTAAAATTCCACTCCCTCCGGTTAACAGAGGATTTACCTTAACACCTGTTTTCACATACATTCCTCCGGTTCCTTGGGGACCCAGTAAGGATTTGTGTCCGGTAAAACACAAAATATCTATGTCCATTTCCTGTACATCAATGTCCAAGAATCCGGCCGTCTGAGATGCATCAACTATCAGTAAAATTTTACATTTCTTAGCTATTTCAGCAACCTTTTTTATATCCACCACATTTCCTGTCAAATTAGATCCATGGGTGATGACTATGGCTTTCGTATTTTCCCTCATAGCCATTTCCATATCTTCATAAGAAATATTTCCCCTGTAATCTGCCGGCAATAGGGTCACTTCCACTCCTCTGCTTTCCATTTCGTATAAAGGACGAAGTACCGAATTATGTTCCAACCGGGTGGTAATCACATGATCACCCGATTGCAAAATTCCCTTAATAGCTATATTTAAGCTTTCCGTGGAATTCATGGTAAAAACAATCTCATCAGGACTTTTGGCACCCAATAATTTTGCCATTTTCCTTCTAGTTTGAAAAATACTTCTGGAGCTATTTAAAGTAACTGGATGAGCCCCTCTTCCGGAATTCCCCACATTTTCCAAAGCAACACTAACAGCTTCGATGACTTCTTTTGGTTTTTTCAATGTAGTTGCTGCATTATCCAAATAAATCATAGGTTAATCTCCAACATCGTTTTTTACTTACAAATAATCCTATCAGTTGTAACCGTTTAGCTTTTTGCTTCCTGTTTTCTATATATCACAAATACAGACTTTTTCATATCGAAGTCCATTTTC
>JAFYWD010000086.1 GCA_017558205.1 Lachnospiraceae bacterium
AACAGTTCAGCCTTTGGCTTCCTGTTACATGCAGCACCCGGATTCAAAGTCGCTTTCAGCGAGCCGGGTGCTGCTTTCTCTGTATTTACATTTTCTCACATGACCAATCAGCAAAGTGATTGGTCATGGCTGAACTGTTACATTAAAGTTACTGTTATTCACTTAATTCCTCTAAAGCCTGCCTGTCAATAATCTCAATAACCCCTCTGGTAAGCTTTACCATTCCCTCATTCTGAAAATACTTTAACATTCTGGTCACCACCTCACGGGCTGTTCCCAAATGATTAGCTATTCTTTCATGGGTAATCTTCAGCACAGTATTTTCTTCAATAGAACTTTCCTCTACCAAAAAGGAAGCCAGCCTTTTATCAAAGCTTTTCCACATTACCTGTTCAATAAGCCACATAATATCTGAAAGCCTGGTGGCCATAATTTCATTCATAAAGTTGGCAACTGCGGTAGACTCTTCCATCAGACTGCGAAACACCTTGGGAGGTATTAACCAGATTTCCGACTTTTTCTCTGCCTCTATGGTAATATCAAACTGTAAACTGCTCATCATACAGGCTCCGGAAAACATACAGGTATCTCGTTCAAACAAACGATACATGGTAATCTCCCTTCCCTCTTCGGAAGAAATATGCGCTCTCAGCTGTCCGCTTTTTACAATTAAAAACCCGGAACATTCCGTTCCATTATGAACAATTTCATCCTCCTGATAAGTTTTAAATACGGCAGATGCTTCCAGCTTATCCTGATGTATTTTACTTAATTTATTCCAAACCGGAAAAAAATCCCTTAACTCACTCATAACTGTACTAATACTGAATCCCTTCAGTATCTCTTACACCTCTTCTACTTGTTATTCCTATTTTCTTCTGACTGCTACAGCCATATTATACTGTGCCTCATGTCTTTTTTCCAGTAAATTTTTTTCATAGCAAATCAGACCTCTGTTTTCATGAGGATCATTAAAGTAATATCCTTCTTCATCATAGCCTACCAGGAGCATACAATGCTCGTTAGAAATCCAGGTAAAGGTTTCTCCTGTTTCAAAAAGCTGCCAGGCAGGACCTACAACAGGCTCTCTCATATTAATACAAGCCCAAAAAATCACCGGAAGATTCCTATCGATATATTTTTCTTTTAATTCGTCCATGGAGGTTCCAGTTTCATCTATAATTTCATATTCCTCTCCCAGTATCTTTTCTAAAGCCTTGCAGATGACCGGTGCATAGCAGCCAAAGGAATCCGGATCATAGGGACTGCCGCAAAAATATTCTTTAGGATTTGGTCCGAAAAGCTTTCCTTCCTTTTCCTCCATATTCTTTTTCTCTAAATATTCTTCAATAAACCGGTCTACCGTAATATCTATGCCCAGATATTGCAGCAGCATAACGGCAGAAACACTTTCGCAGCCGGTAGGATATTTTACACTTTGATCAATATAAGGCGCTTCAATAATCTTTTTCATTGATATATCCTCCTAATTATCTAATACAGAAAAGACGGTATGAATTACTACCGTCTTTTCCAGCATTTTATTTTTCAACTATTTACTATTCATTGTTTTCTTTTTTAAAAATTCCAATACAAGGATTAAGATAGCGATACTTACACCAAGGGCAACTATCCAGTTCTGAACAATGGCTGCCACAAAATAACCAATGATACAAATAGCTGCTACAATTAAAGCGTACTGCATCTGAGTTGAAACATGGTTAATATGATTACTCTGTGCTCCCGCAGAAGACATTACCGTGGTATCGGAAATGGGTGAAACATGGTCTCCGCACACTGCTCCTGCCAATACCGCCGAAACTGAAATAATCATAATTTCCATGCTGGTCGCCGGATCGAACATTGCGATGGCAATGGGTACTAAAATTGCAAAGGTTCCCCAGCTGGTTCCGGTAGAAAATGCCAAAAATACTGCTACTGCAAACATAATTGCAGGAATAAAGATAGAAGCAGACTGGCTGTTTCCTACAATTCCTTCTACGAAAGCAGCGATACCAAGAGCATCACCTACTCCCTTCAAAGACCATGCAAAAATCAAAATTGTACAGGCAGGTACCATCAGCTTAAAGCCCTCTGCCATACTTTCCATAAAGCCTTTAAAGGTAACTACTTTTCTGGGAAGATATAATACCAACATAAATAATACTGTTACAGTAGTGGCAAAAATCAAGCTGGTTTCTGCATCACAGCCTGAGAAGGCAGTAATAATATCGGTAGCTCCTCCCATATATCCGGTATAGATCATACCACCAATAGCAGAGCCAATTAATACAGCTACGGGAAGTACTAAATCCATTACCTTACCGTTACGGTTACTGTCCTCCTGCTCTACCTTATCGAACTCTTCCGCTCCGGAGGTGAATAGATCTCCGTTTTCCGCATTAATCTCATGCTTTCTCATCTGTCCGAAGTCAATGGATCTTACAATAATATAAAATACCATAAACAAGGTTAATAAGGCATATAAATTATAAGGAATTGTTCTTAAAAACAGCTGGAAGCCTGTGATTCCCGTATCTTCCGGTACATAAGAGTTAACCGCTGCTGCCCAGCTGGAAATAGGTGCAATAATACACACAGGTGCTGCCGTAGCATCAATAATATAGGCCAGCTTAGCACGTGATACCTTATATCTGTCAGTTACAGGACGCATTACAGAACCTACTGTCAGACAGTTAAAGTAATCATCCACAAAAATCAGTACTCCAAGACCCATGGTTGCTAAAAGAGCACTTTTCTTACTCTTAATCTTCTTTCCTGCCCATTTTCCGTAGGCTGCAGATCCTCCTGATTTTGCCATTAATACAATGATCATACCCAACAGAATATCAAAAATCAGAATATTCAGATTCATGCTTCCCTTCATAATGTCATAAAAGGTGACAAAGGTTTCCCAAGGCTTAAAGCCCGCTACCAATAAGGCTCCTACTCCCACACCGATACATAAAGAGCTGTACACTTCTTTTGTAATTAAAGCTAATACAATAGCCAGGATGGGAGGTAACAGAGACCAGATGGTTCCAAAAAACATTGATGTTTCCATATACTACCTCTTTTCTCATAAGTTTTATTTATCGTTTTATATTGTATACATAAAAAACACAGATTGCAAGAAAAACTGTAGTTATTTAACAAAGAAACGTAACAGTTCAGCCTTCGGCTTCCTGTTACAAGCATCCCCCGGATTTAAAGTCGCTTTCAGCGAGCCGGGAGATGCTTTCTCTATATTTACTCTTTCTTACATGACCAATCAGCATTGTGATTGGTCATGGCTGAACTACTACAAAGAAACTGCCATGGATTACTTCGTTGCCTTACATAAGCTTTTCCCTGCAAATTCCCACGCACAAAATAATAATACTAAAACCAGAATTAACTGCGCCCGGTAGGTAAAAAAGAAATGAATATAAGCATGGTTTGCCAAAACCATATAGCGGGCATAAGGTACCAGGCATAACAGGGAAAGTAACAGGATTAATCTCATCGAAAAATTCTTTCCTCTTAACAGGTAAATTATTGCAAAGACAATAAAAATCATTCCACCAAATAATAAAAGAACAGTCCCCAGTCTCATATCCTCCCTTAACGGAAAGAGACAGCCCTGGTTTCTTCCTATCGCCCCTAACAGTCTTTGGAAAAAGTTGGCACTCTCCTCTCCATTGTCCAAGGAAACCGTTCCGGTCATTCTTACTGCTGCCGATTCCAAAGCCTTTCCAAAGGCAGCCTTTCCCAATACTATAGATGCCAGTATCCATTTTAATGTAAACATCATTCCGTAAGAAATTCCCCAAACTATCCCCTGACCTGTTAAAAATAATACCTCCTGCTTTAATGTCTTAAGCTGTTGACTACGCCAGACAAATATTAATAATACAAATAAAGGAATGGTAACCGTTAATGTTTCCGTTGTAAGAAAATCAAAAAAGCAGGTAGTCACCCCGGAAATGCAAAAAAGCAATGCTGCTTTCCTATTTAAGGTAGTCCGATCCGCTCCATACCTGTTACAAAGCCTTATCATAAAAATCGTAATAATATTCATAATAAGAAAGGTAGAAATATATTCAATACAAAAAAAACAAACCCAGCTTTGTATAAAAACATTTCCTAAAAGATAAATAATACCTAGGGCTTTTTCCTTATTTTTGATCAAAAGCACGGAAGTAAGCAGGGTTAAGCATAAAAGAAATATCCCTAAAATAATTCTTGTACCTTCAATATCGGTAATAAGAAATAAAGGTCGCAAAAATACCTGCATTCCATGCCAATAACGAAAATAAGGGTTATTGGGCTCCTTCTCCTCCTGCACGGAAGCTAAAAAGCTTTCATAAATATACTCTCCCTCCTGCTGATAGTAGGAAGCCTCCAGCAAGGAAGAAAGTAATCTTTCCTGATCTACATGATACATAATATTCACAAGAATATTATCTGCATAATTATCCCATCTGGTATTGAACTGTTCCTTTATTACATAAGGATACAGCTCACTATTACAAAAATATTCTGCACTTTCCACTGATTTTTCTTTAATTGCTTCCTGCGGTATCATTCCCGTTAATAGCAATACTATCAGACAACATAGGGCTGTAAGTATAAAAATCCCTATAAACGAAATCATATCTTTTCCCAGTCTTTTCACCTTGATTTCCTCTTTTTCTTTTATCTTAAACTAAAACTCTTTTATTCCTGCACGGGATAAAATAACCACCAAATGACGTATTCCATCTCTCATAGTCCTTAAATGAGAAGCCTTTCCCCTGTGATCACAATATAACTGTACCGGTACCTGGGTGATTTTCTGCCCTTTCAAGGCTGCTCTTCCTATCATTTCCGTAGCAAATTCCATTCCTTCGTAACGGCAATTTAACTGTAAAAAGCTTTCCCTGTTTACTGCACGAAGACCACAGTGAAAATCCTTAACACTGCATCCAAAAAATACTCTTCCTAAAAAGGACAGTATGGGAACTCCCACATATCTATGTAAAAAAGGCATCGCTGACTTTTCCGGCTTGTTCAAAAATCTGTTTCCTACCACCAGCTCGCTTCCTGCCCTCAATTCCTCGAGAAAGACTCCGATCTCATCAAAATGATAGCTGCAGTCACAATCCCCCATAATCACATAGATTCCCTTGGCTTCCTGAATGCCCTTTCGTAAAGCATTACCATAGCCTTTTTCTGCGCAGCTTACTACTCTTGCTCCTGCCTTTTGAGCCATAGCCACTGAATGATCCGTGCTTCCGTTATCGCAAACCAGCACTTCTCCCATCAGCTTTTTTTCATACAAAAAAGTTGCCGCCTGCAATACGCAGGCCGCAACCGTTTTTTCTTCATTTAGACAAGGTAATAAAATTGTAACTTCCATTATTTTGCCTCTTTTTACTATTATTGCCAGCCAAAAACACTTCCTAAATAATAGTAACCATACCACTCATCCTCTAAAAGTGCCTTTCCTGCAGGAACTACAAAGCAAAACTCCTGTTCACCCTCTTTAAAGGATACCTGTAAATTTACATCACCTCTTTTATGTAAGGCTTCCATAATCTCATCCGTAAGACAGCTTAAGAAGGGATTACTGACCTTAACCGTACCGCCTGCAGGTGCATCCTCTATACTTTTAATAATCCTTTTAATCAATATTCTGTAATAAGAAATAGGTTCTCTGCCATCTACTGCACCACAGTTACATACAGCCTCACGCTTGCCATCTGTACCTTCCATGGGCTCTAAGGTTACTGTCCATTGATAATCATGAACATGTTTATTTTCACCGCCAGGAATAGCTTCACTGACAGCCTTAGGTCTGCTGTAACCGGGCTCACTGTAATCTGTACCGTTGTTATAGTTCGTTGTTACCAGAACTGCTGAGGTTCCCTCCTCTGCCATAATATGAATTCCACTTCCAAAAATCATAACAAAGGCTAATACCAGGGCAAAAAGTCCCTTACATCTTTTTAAAATTAAGTTTCTTTCCATGATTTCTTTCCTTTCATCTTTCAGATTTGTTTATCTGACTGATTATACCATAACATAAGAGACTATACCACTTTGCGACAAAATAATCCATATTTGCGATAAACAATTTTATTTATTGTTAATCTTTCATTTTAGAATCTGTTATCAGGCTGGCAAGATATCCGAAAATTAATGCCGCACTGCATCCCAATGCCCCTGCCGTAAATCCTCCTTTAAATAACCCTAAAAATCCCTCCTGATCCACAGCCTTCTTTACTCCTTCCATTAACACGTTTCCAAAGCCTAAAAGAGGAACTCCTGCTCCGGCACCTGCAAACTCTACCAGTACAGGATAGATTCCAAAAAAGCTTAATATTGCTCCTGTGCAAACTAACAATACCATAATTCTTCCCGGCAACAGCTTTGTCTTTTCCATTAAAATTTGCACTGCTCCGCAGATAAAACCACCCACTAAAAATGCCTTTAAATAATCCATTCTTACCTCCCTAAAAACAAAAAGATAGTAGCTGTTAACTACTATCTCCCAAAATCTATTTTTTATTCCTTATAATATAAAGTTACTTTTTTACAGTCGCTTCACCTAACAACGTTGGGCAATAATTACTGCAAAAAATACAAGCCCGCAGCCAATTAACTGACGGAGGGTAAGTACTTCTCCTAAAATCAACCATCCTGCCAAAACCGAGATGACTGCTTCCAGACTAAGGATTAAAGAAGCCAATGAGGGACGTACCTTTACCTGTCCCAGAATCTGAAGGGTATAAGCCACTCCGCAGGATAAAATTCCCGCATATGCTATCGGCATAGCTGCCTGCCATAAAGAAATCCAGGTAATTTCTTCCATCCATAGTGCAGGGAGAACAGAGACTGTTCCACTGAAAAAAAACTGAAGACAGGATAAGGCTACTCCGTCTGCTTTCGGAGCAAAATGGTCAATAATCAGGATATGGAAAGAAAAGCTGACTGCACATAAAAAAATCAGCAAATCCCCTTGATTTAAAACAAAGCCTTCGGTAATACATAGAAGATAAAAGCCTCCGGTAGCTATCACAGCTCCCAGCCAAAGAACGGCAGGTACCTTCTTTCCCAGAAACATACCTAAAAAAGGAACAATCACGATATATAGGGCCGTTATAAATCCTGCCTTTCCAACACTGGTATACTGCATTCCTACCTGTTGAAGAGTGGACGCGATAAAAATTGCAATACCGCAGCAGATTCCTCCAATTAAGGTAATCCGGTCTCTTTTCTTTTGATCTGCTTCTTTCAGGGAATTTTCCCTTTGATACTTAGTTCTGCGATACACTGCCAGTGGAAGCAATACTATTCCACCCAGCAAAAATCTGGCAGCATTGAAGGTATAGGGCCCTACATATTCCATCCCCATGCTCTGGGCCACAAAAGCCACTCCCCAAATGAGAGCAGCCAACAATAGAAATAGGACACTTTTAATTTCCATGCTTCTTTCCTTTAAATTTTCCGGCGATTTCCTCTGTAATCTGCCGTATTCCTTTCTTTTCACAATTAATTACGATTTCTGCATATTTTTCATATAGAGGTACTCTTTCTTCATAAAGCTCTTTTAGCCCCTGACCTTCTTTCAAAGCTACTCCTCTTTTATTTAAGTCTCCCAGCCGTGCTTCTATGGAAGAAAGAGAAAGCTTTAAATAGACGATATGACCTATTTGTGCCAGGTGCTCCATAGCTTCCTTTCCGTAAATAATACTTCCTCCCGTTGCAATCACCGTATTTTCAGCCTGTAGTGAAGCATTGATCTGATTTTCAATTTTCAGAAATCCCTCTGTTCCCTTTTCAGAAATAATTTCATGTAATAGCTTACCTGTTTCCTCCTGAATTACCAGGTCTGAATCCAGAAATCTATAGCCTGTAATTTTTGCCAAAACTACTCCTACCGTACTTTTTCCTGCACCGGGCATACCTATTAAAACTATATTCTTTTTCATGTATCCCTTCTGTTATTCTCCTAAATATCCGATCACTTCTACTTCACAAAGTACATTTTTCGGAAGCTGTTTTACTGCAACACAGCTTCTGGCAGGCTTTTCGGTAAAGTATTCCTCATATACCTTATTAAATTCTGCAAAATCCTCCATATCTGCCAGAAAACAGGTTGTTTTAACTACTTTACTGTAATCAATACCTGCTGCCTTCAGCACTTCTCCGATATTTAACATTACCTGTCTTGTCTGGGCTTCAATTCCCTCTGCCTCTACCGCACCTGTCGCCGGATTAATTGGAATCTGACCGGAAGCAAATAAAAACTTATCTACCTTAATTGCTTGAGAATAGGGACCGATTGCAGCCGGTGCCTTGTCTGTTGAAATTTTCTGAATCATAATTTTCCTCCTGTTTATTAAATTATTCATTAGTAACAGTTCATCCTTCGGCTTTCTGTTACTTTAATTACTCTTCAAATTCTACCGTTACGTAGAACCCTCTGTCATTTTCAATAATTCCGGTAACCAGCCCTTCCTTTACCATAAGCCTTTCCCGAAAAGGAATATTGGGAGACATGGCCAGAGAAGGATCAATGGTATAATAATAATTACTGGGTAAAACGCCCTCTGTCACAGTTACCCTTTCTCCTTCCTTTAAGAGTCCCCGGCGTTCCATTTTAAATTCCATGGTTCTCATAAAACTTCCTCTCCTTCTCCCATTTACTGTCTTTTGAGTATAGCACAACTAAAACCCTCTGTGAACACCCTTCCGGCGGAAGACTATCTCAGCTTTTTACAATACTGGGTACAAAGCTTATCCGTACATTCCGAGCATTTTAAAGCAACATTTGTTATCTCATGAAACCGTTCCGGATACAGCAGGGCACTGATTTCCCATACAAGCCATGCTAAAACTGCCATAACCACAAGGGAGATCCCATAAAATCCTCCGATAAAAATCAGCGGTGAGAACATCATAATATGATCCCAATTAAAAATACGGCAGGTGGTACAGCATTTATTTTTCATAATCAGCCGGAAAGGACACCAAATTAATACGCAGATTAAATCACAGACATAAAATGCTACGGATATGGTCAGCATCCATTTCTTATCTAAAAATTCTGCATAATAAAAGCCTGCAATTATGGCAATAAATAATACCCAGATTACAAACACCTTATACGCCCCTTTGGCAGTAGCCAGGGCATGCTTTTTTAAAACCGAAGAACTCATCTTTTCCCTGATTGGCCGAAAATGATGGGCAAATAATTTTTGGGAGCCTAAAGCAACTTTGTTTTTCAAAGGAATAATCTGTAAAATCATATCAATCATCCAAACTACCCATAACAGATGAAAAGGGGACAGCATACGGAAAAAATTATTTCCTTCCAAAATTATAAAAGATTGGGGCCAAAGAAAATTTGCCGTAAATACTATGATTAAAATAATAATTCTTGCTATCAGCCTCATAACATATCTTTTCCTTGTAGATGACATTTCTTTCTCCTTTTCTTTGGCAGACTGTAATTTTTTTCTGATTTTTGAGTTTTCTGTTAATGTATTTGTTTTATTTTTACCAATATTTTTAATAATACAATACCCAGTACCAGTCCTACAAGCCCCTGAATACTGTTTGCCGGAATATTTACTGCTGAAGAAGCAGGTCCGTATAATAAGCTTTCAAATAAAAAGTATCCCAACACCATAATGATTTCTGCCGCAATTCCGCTGACAATACCTGAGAACCAAACTCCCTGCTTCTTATGCAGCATCCGAAACAAATATCCTGCTGCCAAAGCCATAAGAGCCTTAATTACAAAGGTCATGGGGGCGTATACTGTATAGCCTGATAAAAGATCGGCCAGGGCTGACCCCAGGCCTGCTGCCAGACCTCCATAGAAAGGTGATAATAACCATCCGGAAACAAGCACCAGACAGTCTCCTAAATTCAAATATCCTTTAAACGGGGACGGAACCATAATAAACATGGTTACTACACAGGTCAATGCTGCCATCATGGATGCTACTACCAGCTTTTTTGTTTTTGTATTCATTGTTACTCTCTCCTTGCTTTACTTTAGAATAAGCATAGTCTATAATAACTCTGATATTATTACTATTACCAGTTAAGGAGTATTTTATATAACCAGATGAAAGTATCAACCAATATAACAAAGCAACCCTTGTATTTAAAAATCTATCAACAGCTGCGGGATAATATTGTGGCAGAAAATTATCCCTACGGCTCCAAGCTTCCTTCCAAACGCAGTCTGGCAGAACAAATGGGGGTCAGTACCATTACGGTAGAGCATGCCTATAAACTACTTTGTGATGAAGGCTATGTGGAAGCCAGGGAGCGCTGCGGCTTTTTAGTTCTCTTTCGTAAATCTGATGGCTTCGCCCTTTCTCCGGAATCCGGTAATGAATATTCTATTCCTCAGCACCACTCCCCCTATCCTGATTTTCCTCTTTCTGTTCTTAACAAAACCATAAGAAAGGTGCTGGCTGACTATTGTGATATTCTGCTGGAAAAATCCCCCAACTGTGGATGTCCACAGCTGCGAGAAGCCATTTCCCACTATCTGGCCAGAAACCGGGGAATTAAAGTCAGTGGTGAACAGCTCATTATTGGAGCAGGTTCCGAATATCTCTACCGACTTATTATAGAGCTGCTGGGCAGAGATTTGATTTATGCCATTGAGGCTCCCTCCTATAAAAAAATTGAACAAATTTACGAGGCTGCCGGTATTACATATGAACGACTTCCTCTTACCAATACCGGAATTGACAGTAAGGCTCTGGCAAATACCAATGCCCTCGTACTTCATACCACTCCCTACCGCAGTTATCCTACCGGTGTTACGGCAACAGCCTCCAAAAAATACGAATATATCCGTTGGTCTGCCCCTAAAAACCGTTATATTATTGAAGATGATTTTGAATCTGAGTTTTCCATTTCTGCCAAGCCCATTGAAACCTTATTCGCTAACTCTCTTCATGATAATGTTATTTATTTAAATACCTTTTCCCAAACAATCTCCTCTTCTATTCGAATAGGTTATATGGTACTTCCCCTGCCTCTTGTGGAAAAATTTCATCAAAATCTGGGCTTTTATTCCTGCACAGTGCCGACTCTTATGCAATATGTTCTTACAGAGCTGTTAAACAGTGGTGATTTTGAACGCCACATTAATCGTATTCGCAGAAAAAAGAGAAGGGAATTGTCCGTATAATTTTTTCATCTTCGTTACATAATATCATTATCAATAAACAATAGGTGATAGTGATATGAAATTAAATGAAAATACCTCTTCCCACGGGAAGAATAAAATGATGGGAAACCGAAGTATTTCCCTGTCCGAGCCGGTAGCAATTATAACCAGCTCTTCCGTAGTCGGAAAAAAAGAGGGTCAGGGACCTCTTGGCTCTCTTTTTGATCAGGTAGGTAGCGATGATATGTTCGGTGCCAAAACCTGGGAGGAAGCAGAAAGTGCCTTACAATCCACGGCAGCCTCCCTTTGTATTGAAAAAAGCGGATTAAGAACGGAAGAAATCCGTTACATTTTTGCCGGTGATTTGTTAGGGCAATGCATTGCCTCCAGCTTTGGTCTGGCAGATCTGAAACGTCCTCTTTTTGGTGTTTATGGTGCCTGCTCTACCAGTGCACTTTCCATCAGCCTTGGAGCTCTTACCATTTCTTCCGGGGCTGCTGATAAAGTCCTTTGCGTCACCTCCAGTCACTTTGCCAGTGCCGAAAAAGAATTTCGTTTTCCCCTGGAATATGGCAATCAAAGACCCAAGTCTGCCACCTGGACGGTAACCGGTAGCGGTGCCTTTCTTTTAGGAGAAAATAATACAGAAAAAAAACGTGCTTTGATTACAGGAATTACTCCCGGTCAAATAGTAGATTACGGAATAAAGGATTCCATGAATATGGGAGCCTGCATGGCACCTGCCGCCTGTGATGTTATTTATCATCATCTGAAGGACTTTACACGAAAGCCCTCTTACTACGATAAAATTGTTACCGGTGATCTGGGATATGTGGGAAAGGAAATACTTCTTCAGCTATTGAAGGAAAAAGGAATCAATATTGAAAAGCAGCACACAGACTGCGGCATTGAAATCTATGATCCTCTTTTGCAGGATACCAATTCCGGAGGCAGTGGCTGTGGCTGTGCTGCCACGGTACTCTCTTCCTATTTGTTAAAGAATCTGGAGGAACATCAATGGAAAAGAATCCTTTTTATCCCTACCGGTGCCCTTCTTAGCAAGGTCAGCTTTAATGAAGGCAATACCGTTCCCGGAATTGCTCATGCACTGGTACTGGAAAGCCCGTCTTAGCAGTTCTGTTTTCCTTTCGAATCCTTGAAAATAACACAAAAATCCGGAAGATCTCTGCAGGATATCTTCCGGATAAACTATTTTTCTCTATTTATTATTTTCAAGCAACGGCTCTACTGCCTGCCAGATAAGAGCTGAAATCTCCTCCGATTTCAGAGTACCGTCTACCACAAGTACCTTCTCCTCCTTTAAAAGCTCAAAGGCCTTGAAATAATTATCACGTACCTTCTGCAACCTGGATTCCTTTTCAAAAAGCTCTGTATGAAAGCGGTTTTTCGTAATTCTATCCATTGCTTCCCCTGCACTGATATCAATAAATATCGTAAGATCAGGACGAAGAATCTTAGCACTCTCTTCATTCGTCTTAATTACCCATTCCATGGGAACATCTACACTGTGGTAGGCATAGGAAGAAAAATAATAACGATCGCAAATTATATGAATTCCGTCTTCCAGCTTAGGAACCACTCCGTCCACATCATTTAACAGATGATCCAGCCTGTCTGCGGCAAACATGGCTGCAATAACCCTGTTATCTGTTTTTATTCTTCCTGTAAGTATCTGACGTGTTAAGGAGCCTATCGGTCCCGAGGATGGTTCACAGGTCTGATAACATCGCTGTGCCTTTTCTTCCATTTTCTTCATTAATAATTGAATCTGTGTGCTTTTTCCGCTACCATCGATGCCTTCAAAAGCAATAAAGATTCCCTTTTTCATCCTTATCATTCTCCTACTTTACAATTTTATCAAAATCAGATGCCGGATGCTTACATAAAGGACAAATATAATCTGCAGGAATTTCTTCTCCCTCATACTCGTAACCACATACACTACAGCGCCATACTGTTTTCCCGCCGGCTTGGGCAGGTGCTGCCTGTGGCTTCGGTTTAATATTGTCCTGATAGTAGCTGTAGGTTACTGACGGATCTTCTGATAACACTTCCATATCGGTAATTTCTGCAATAAAAAGTGTGTGACTTCCTAAATCCATCTGATCTACCACTTTTCCTTCAATTACTGCATTGGCACCCTCTGTCAGATGATATAAGCCATTTTTACCTTTTGTATAATTAGGACAGCCCTCAAATTTATCTACATCCCTTCCTGACTGGAAACCAAATCTCTGGAAGGTAGAAAAGGTAACCTTTTCACTTAAAATAGAAAGACTGAAAATCCCTGTATCTTTTACCATATCATGGGTAAGGTTTCCTTTATTTACTGCAAATGCAATACGGTCAGGAGTATTTGCAACCTGAATTGCCGTATTGGTAATACATCCGTTATGCTTACCATCCTTAAAGGCAGAAAGCATAAATAATCCGTAACTTAATTTAAACATTGCTTTACTGTTCATATGATTATCCTCCGTTTTATTTTATTTTATTTGATTTGATGAGTGACATCGAATAAAAATACCTGAAAATATTCCTCGCCTGTTTCCTCATCTATTTTCAGATTACCAAAATCATTTACATATGCCACACTTCCATCTTTCTTCCTAATACGATAGCCTACACAGTCTGTTTTTGGCTCCTCTACATGGTCCACCTGTCTCTTAATATCCTTCTGGGTTTGTTCCCAATCCTCCGGGTATACCATTCCTTTAAAAGAGTTACCTGTTAATTCTAAAAACTCATCCACCGTTTCACAGCCATAAATTTTTGCAATGGACAAATCAGCCTCTATGATTTCCTGGGCTTCATTATTCCAATAGGCGAAAAAGCCACCCATAGATAAAGAAAAATCTAAGGTATTAGATATGGTATTAACCTTTTTAAGCTCAAAAATCTCTTCCGGAACCTGCTGTATTTCCTCTTCATCTAATTCTCTATTGTAGATTCCCCGGTAATCTACCTTATCAGGATCCTTAATCAGCTGTTCAAATTCATCAATATGCATGGGACGGTAGAACAAATATCCCTGGGCAAAACGAACTTTCATTTTTGTAAGCATATCTGCCTGTTCCTGCGTTTCAACACCCTCTACAATGATAGGAAGATGCATCTCGTTAGACATATCAATAATGGATTTTAGAATGGTAAGACCTTTTTGCATATCATCCTTATTCATATCCAGGAACTTCATATCAATTTTAATAATATCTACAATAGACTTTCTCAGCATATTCAAGGAAGAATAGCCGCTTCCGAAGTCATCCATCAGCAGAGTATAGCCTTCCTCTTCCAGTCTTTCCAGCGTTTCCAAGACTTTTTCTGCATTTTCCACATAGGCACTTTCAGTAATTTCTACCTTTAAATACTTTTTTTCCAAGCCATATTTTTCGACAATTCTGTTTAATTCTTCCACTACATCCATAGATAAAATATCTATACGTGAAACGTTAATGGAAATGGGGATGGGGGTAATGCCTTCATCCATCCACTTTCTGATATATCTGGCCGCTTCTTCCCAGACAAAAAGATCTAAATCACTGATTACACCGTTTTTCTCCATTACAGGAATAAAGGTACCCGGCATAATCATTCCTTTTTCCGGATGCTTCCAGCGTACCAGAGCCTCTGCGCCTACAATCATTTTTGTATTAATACGGCATTTAGGCTGAACTGCAAGGAAAAATTGATGTCTCTCCAAAGCAATCTTAGCTTCATTCAGGATATTAATTTCCTTTTCCACATTAGACATCATACTGTCATCATAGTAACAGATTCTGCTTTCATAATTTCCCTCTACATGCTTGGAGGCTTCCAGGGCCATATCGTACATTCCCTGTCCATCCTTTGCATCATCGGTAATTCTATAAACTCCAATAGTAGGTAAAAATCCTACATTCCTGCTTTTTCTCAAGGTAATATTTTTTAAATCTTTTTCCAATAAGGCCAGTAAGCGTGGATCATAGGGCAGGAGAAGAGCAAAGTCATCTCCTCCGATATAGGCTGCCAGTCCCTGGTTTAAACGCTCGTAATATTTTAATCTTCGGGAAATCTCCGTTAATAAAATATCTCCGGCTTTCCTTCCCAGCCAGCGGTTGTATAATTTAAAATGCTCAATATCAATGGCTATTACACAATATTCTCCCGGCTCATATCTTAATTTATAATTTAATTGATTTAAAAACTGCTTTCTGTTATAAAGACCAAACTGTGTTCCAGTTTCCTCATTCAAATAATAATCCATGGGGAAACCGTCTCTCAATTTCTTTTTATTGCAGTGCATATGGGTGATGGCCCTTGAAATCAGTTCTTCTATGTACACTGAGCCGCAGTCCCAGGCATTTCCCAGGGCTACGTTATATTCAATGGTTCTCTTATCGGCAATCCCCTCCCAGCTGTTCATCCAGGTACAGATTATGTCTTTAAAGGCTTCCTTACTGCAGTTTTTTGCTACTACTACAAAGGAGTCTCTGTCATACCGGTAGGCAAGGGTATTTTCGTCTCCCAGAGATTTCACGCTGTCTGAAATCACCTGAAGAATATGCTCTTTTTCTTCAATACCATAATTATCCTGCAGCTTGGCAAAGTCATTAATATCAAAATACAAAACACCACAGGTATCCATTTCCCGGTATTCTGTTTTGATCATTTCTTCCAATTTGAAACGGTTATAAAGGTAGGTAAGTCTGTCTCTGTCATTAAGGCTGACAATGCCAAATCTTTCCTTCATATCTATGGTATGGTCACGGCAGAAAATCACAGCCCATTTTCTTCCCCTGTTTTCCATAATCGCAATATTCATTCTCCATAAGGCAGCATTTTTTCCCCTGTCTTCGGCAATGGTATGATACTTTACTCCAAAGGCTGAGTCTGCTGGCGCATCCATGGTCATTTTACTGTCCCAAAGTGCCAGAACATGAGCATGATCCTCCGGTACCACATTCTCTAACAGGATATATTTTACTTCCTCCCATTTTTGCTGCAGCTTTACTTCTTCCATCAAATGATTTTGTATACAGATGTAACAACATTCTCCTGTTTCCAAATCAACTGACATAATATCAGAATAAATATCAATTACGGAATTTATAAAAAGTTTCTGTAAATAATTCATAAAAGAACCCTTCCTTTTATCCTATTGAATATAAATTTTCCCTATTACCATAATAGACGCAATCTATTAAAAAAGCAAGCTAAATCACTGTCAGCACCCAATATATCACTCCTAAAATCCAGCTGGTAATTATTCCGTAAAGAATTACGGGACCTGCTATAGTAAATATTTTACAGCCTGTCCCAAATACCAGACCTTCTTTCTTAAATTCTATGGCACAGGAGGCTACGGAATTGGCAAAGCCGGTAATGGGAACCAGTGCTCCGGCACCTGCCCAGGACGCAATTTTTGAGTATTGATGGCAGGCCGTTAAAACAACGGATAAAAGAATCAAAAGCAGGGAACACCAGGCAGACGCCGTATCTTTATCCAACTGCAATTTATCTGTCAAAGTATTCTGAATCCATTGTCCCAGAATACAGATAATTCCCCCCGTCACAAAGGCTTTTCCCACCCGGCTCCATAAATTATAGGTAGGAGTTACCTGCTTCACATATTCGTTATATTGTTTTTGTTTTTCCTGATTCATAAGCTTCCCCTCTTTTCCTTTTCTTATTATTCTTTCCTTCTTTTCTTTTTCTATTCCCTTAAGCATAAAAAACAAAAAAATATAACAAGGCTCCTGCCGTTTTTCCCAAAGCCAGAAAAAGCAATGCAATTCCCAGTCCTCTGCCCATGGAAATTCTTCGGGAAAATATAGGTATGGTATTCAGCATCTCTGCAATAGCAATGGCAAAGCAGCCTACAAAGATTCCTGCGAAGCTTCCAAAGATACTCATGATAAGTCCGGAAGGTAAAAAAGCCTTGATAATAGACGGGATTTTTATAGGAAATACTGACAATAAACATCCTCCGATAGCTCCCCACACAATACTGCTTTCATATTCTCTGATATTCCCGGCCGTGTGGGTTTTATCTGCCAATCGGGGAAGCAGCCCCACGGTAAGAAAAACGGTAAAAACTCCGGCTGAGGAAAGAAAACCAAAACCAAAACAGCTAAATACCGGTAATATCCAGTCAATGATTTTCAATAATCTTCCCCTCTCTTTCTGCCAGTTCCACCAGTGATTTATTAATATCTGCTTCATAGGTTCTCATTTCTACTGCTACCGGTGTCGGATCCTTGGTCAGGGTTCTTTTTCCTATATGATTATAAAAAATAATAATTCCCAGAGATAATCCCAGGGAATAAGAAATTTCAAGGGCTGTAATCTTCTCTTCCGGATTTGTTCCCACAATCTCTTTTACCCTTTCAAAGACTCCTATAATATTAATATCATTATGATAGGCCATTACAGTAAAAATCGTTCCAAAAAAACAGACAGCACTGACTAAGCCAATTTTTGCAATACCCACTATGGTATTAGACTTAGCTGTACTTTCCTTTTCCACAATTACCTGGCTGTCTCCCAGGCTATTGATCTCAAGATTCGGATCCTGATTTTGCAGCAGGGATATCACCTTTAATAAGGAAATCACACACCTGTTTTGATCCTTTTGCTGAAATCTGTATATCTCCATTGCTTTTATTTTTTCTTCCTTTTCTCTGTCATAATGATAGATTTTAGCAATGTCCTTCAGCAAAATAACTTCCCTTTGTATTCTCACTTTTGTACTTAATTTTAAATATAAGGTATTCTTCTCCATACTCTCTGCTCCTACTACTCTAAATGATTTCTCATACTTCGTAAAATTTTCTTTTCCGTTCTGGATACCTGCACCTGGCTGATTCCCAAAACTCCTGCCACCTGTACCTGGGTCATATTCTCAAAATATCGCATTTTAATCAGTCTTTTCTCAGATTCCTTCAGACCTTGCAGCAGCTGTTCCAGGAGCATTCGATTTAAAATCTTTTCTTTTTCCGGATCCTGGCCTTGGTTTCCCACTCCCTTTTTCTTATCATAATTTCCTCCTGCCTGTATCCCTAAGGAAGTATTCCCCTGACCTGCCACCACCTGATCCACCAAATATATTTCACTGCCATCAGCCTGATAAACAGATTTATAAATAGATTCCACCTTTACATTTGCTTCCATAGCCAGTATTATTTCTTCCTCCGATAAACCGGTTTCTTTTATCAGCTCCTCCATGGTTAAATCTCTTCCGTCCTCCCGTTTTGCCTGCTCCAATACTTTCTTTATTTTCCAGCCGTTTTCCTTCAAACTTCTACTGATTTTTACCATACCGTCATCTCTTAAAAACCGTTTAATTTCTCCACTGATTAATGGTACCGCATAAGTAGAAAATTTTACCTCAAACTGTAGATCAAATTTATCAATAGCTTTCATTAAACCAATGGTTCCGATCTGAAAAAGATCCTCAGGCTCTACTCCTCTACCATAAAATCTTTTTACAATATGATGAACCAGCCCCAGATTATTCTCGATTAAAGTATTTCTAGCTTCTTTATCTCCCTGTTGTACACGTTTCATCAATACCGTAGTTTCTTCCATGGGTCCCTCCCGGCTTAAAGCTCCAGCCAGCTTTGGGTTCCCAGTTTCTTCTTCATTTTTACGATAGTACCCATACCCGGTATAGAGTTTACCTCCAAATCATCCATAAAAGCTTCCATAAAGGAAAATCCCATTCCGGATCTGTCTTTATCCGGTTTTGTGGTAAATAAAGGCTCCATGGCCTTTTCAATATCTCCGATTCCTTTTCCCTTATCTTCAATTTCCACTTCTAAAAGATCACCTCGAAGTCTGCATCTTAAAAAAATAATTCCCTCTCCTTCCTCATATCCATGAATAATGGCATTGGTTACGGCTTCAGAAACTGCTGTTTTTATGTCTGCCAATTCTTCCAGTGTAGGATTTAAAGACATTACAAAGGAAGCTACCGCAATTCTGGCCAAAGCTTCATTTTCTGAGAATGCTTCAAAATTCATCTCCATTCTGTTATTTATTTTCTGTTTCAATATGTAATTCATATCCCTAACCATCCTTTCCGATCTGTCTTACTCATCCTTCATAATTACCACATATTTTTGTATGCCGGACAGAAGCAAAATCCGTTTAATCTGTCTATTGGCATTGATGACATAAACCTTACCCTCAAAGCATTGCAGCTTTTTATATCTTCCAGCCAGAATACCGATTCCTGAGCTGTCCATAAACTCCGTACCGGAAAAATCAAAAACAATATTATTGATTTTTTGTCCATAAATAAATTCATCAACCTTTTCACTTAATCCACCTGCATTGTGATGGTCTACTTCTTTGGGCATTTTTACACAAAGATAGTCTTCAATAACTTTAAACTGTTCTTCATTCATTTTTTTACTCCTTTTTTAGTTCTGTTCACTATATTTACAAAAAAAGAGAGCCTGAGATCACTCTCAAAACTCTCTTTTGTTATACATATTAAATTTACTCTGCCGCCAGCTCATTTACATAGGACTGAGAACGGTTTGCCAGATCTGTTCCCGGATAGAGCTCTATAATTTTTTCGTATACCTCCAGCGCCTCTTCATTTCTCCCCATTTTTCTATAGGCATTACCTAAGTTAAAATAGGCATCCTGATTGGTGGGATCATAAGCTACTGCCTTCTTTAATTCCTCTATGGCTGTTTCAAAATCACCGTTTTGATATGCTTTCATCCCCTCATTATAGAAGGTTACCGTCATTTCCGAGCCAACCTCACCCAACAACAGATAGTATACCTGATTGAAGGCCTCCAGGCTCTGGGACTCTATCGTAGCAGGATTAATTTTTTCCAGACTGGAGGTAATCTCCTCTATGGAATCAGGTGCTTCCATAAACTGTTTTACAGCCTTTAATAAATACTCTATATCCTCCATCATTCCCCCGGAGCCAATAAAATTCTCCAGCTGGCCGTGAAGATTAGCGGCTTCCTTCTCCAAGGTCTTCAGCTTACTTTCCAGCTCATTAATGGTAGCAGATTTTACATCCAGCTGCTCTCCTACCTTTCGAAGCTCATCATTTACTGAAAGCTGCTCATTTTGAATCTTAGCCGGCAGGATTAAAAACCATGCTACTAAAATTCCCAGCGTGATTCCAAGAAGAATATTCCATATGGAATGAACCTTCTTTTTATCGGAATAATTCAGGGGCTGAATAATGGTTTCATTGCCACTTTGATATTGATAAGATTCCTCACTGATAATAGTACTCTTACTCTGTGATTTATTGGCAGCTTTATTTTGTCCTTTATTCTCTGAAAACTTATTCTTCAAATAGTCCCTGGAGCTAAAATCACTGCCTCCCGTTATCCGTTCTACTTCCCTGAGATAACGAAGAGCCTGAAGATTATTCCCATCAATTTTTAAAACTCTCTCTGCTTCCTTGGCTGCCTTTGCCCATTCTTCCCCTTTTAGGTAGAGTAATGATAATAGAAGATGAGCCTGTACATACTTGGAATTCATGGACAGAACCTTCTTCAGCTGGATAACTGCCAGATCCAAACTTCCCTGATAACAATAGGTCAGGGCCTGATTATATTTTTTTACCGTAGCATTCAAAGCATCCAGCTTTCCCGGATTACTTTGTAAAAGATTCAGATAATCATCTGCCACATTCTTCTTCATTTTCAAATTTTTACTGATAACCCATTCATTGAGAGCCTGCACTGCCTCTCCCATTTCAAAATAAATGAGTCCCAGTAAATTCCTTGCATCTACATGATTTTTATTTAACTTTAAACACTGGCGCAAACTGATTACAGCCCCGGTTAAATCTCTTACCCTGGCCCTCTCTAATCCATCATTATAGTAAATATTAGAAGCAGAAACTACCAGTTTATAATTGTTAACATCAATTCCGCAGTTTGTACAGAAATCATGCTCTGTCAAATTACAGCCACAATTAAAACATCTCATACCTGTCTCCTCTATGACTCATGCTCGTCCTTTACTTCCTTTACCAGCTCCACCACCAGATCTGCAATATCTGTCAGATTTTTTCTATATAAAGCATCCTCTGCCTCTTCCACTTCCAGGCTGGGATGAAATTTCTTCAATTCTTCTTCGAAATTAATCATATTTCCTCCGTCAGCTAAACAGGATTTTCCAATCCTTCTAACATTTCCTTCACTTCTCCGGCCAAATAAAGGCTGCCCGTAATATAAACCAGATCTCCCTCTTTCTTTTGGCTCAATATTTCCTGTAAGCACTCTTTTGTACTTTCGATAATTTTAACCTTTTCTCCTGAAAATATCATTTCCAACTGTTGCTTTTTTACTCCTCTTATATTTTTCAGACACGTTGCATAAACATGATGAAAAAGACCGGAAGAAAGCAACATTTCTTTCATTTTTAAAAATTCCTTATCAGCAACCACTGAAAACAAAATCCATCGTTCTTTTTTACACTCATCCTTCAATACAGTAGTTAGAAATGCTTCTATCCCATCTTCATTATGGGCACCATCCAAATATACTCCCGGTAAAATTTCTTCCATACGGGCAGGCCATACACTTCTTGCCATGCCTCGTTTCATTCCGGACTCACTGATTTTAAGTCCGCTTTCCTCTAATGCAGTCAGTGCTAATGCCGCATTCTCTATCTGATACTCTGCCACTGTACGAATCCTAATCGGAATATAACCATAATAGCGAGAACTAAAAGAAAAATCAATCGTTTTATCCACAAAACTAAGTACAGGATTTTCCGGTTTCGTCACAAATTTGCATAATGCACCTGCTTTTCCTGCTTTTTTTTCTATTACCTCCGCAATTTCCCGTCGATTTGCGCTATAAATTACTTTATTCCCCGGTTGAATAATTCCTGCCTTTTCCCGGGCTATAGCTTCTACCGTATTACCTAAATACTCCATGTGGTCCATCCCGATTTTAGTAATGACACAGACTTTCTCTCCTTCTACAATATTGGTGGCATCAAGTCTTCCTCCCAGCCCCGTTTCCAGGATAATTACTTTTGGATTTTTTTCTTCAAAATATAACATTGCCATAAAAAAAAGCAGTTCAAAAAAAGTGGGATGATACTGCGGTTTCCTCTCCTGAAACCCATTTAGCTGTTCCATCAATTGGTGAAAGCATTCCACAAATGCTTCTTCCCCTATCAACTCTCCCTGATATTGAATTCTTTCTCTCATGGATACAAGATGGGGAGAGGTAAACATCCCTGCTGATATCCCTTCCTCTAAGAGAACAGAATTAAGATAAGAGCAGACTGATCCCTTTCCGTTGGTTCCTGCCACATGAAAAATCAGGGAATCTCTGCCGGGTCTTCGTAAATATTCATAGAAGTCTTTCGTATCCTCTCTATTATTCTTAGTTGTAAATTTAGGAATAGACAGAATATACTCCTCTATTGCTTTTATATCCTTCCATCTGCTGCTTTCTTTCATTCTTTTTTCTCTTTTCTTAAGATTATTTAAAGTCAGGGGCAGCAAAATACCCCTGACTTTCTTTTTTAAACTTAATAATTATCCTCTGACCTTTTTATGCTTTCAGCTGTGACAGACGTTCTCTTACCTGAGCCATCATCTGTGCATATTTTTCCAGCTTCTCTTTTTCTTCCTGGATTTTGGCTGCCGGTGCCTTGGAAATAAATCTTTCGTTATTCAGCATTCCGTTTACTCTTGCCAGCTCACCTTCCAGACGCTTTTCTTCCTTTTCCAGACGTTCAATTTCTTTTTTCAAATCTACCAGCTCAGCAAAGGGAATATAAAGAGCTGCATTGGAAATTACTACAGATACCGCATCCTCTGCAATTCCCTCCTTATTATTCTGAATCTGTACTTCAGAAGCATAAGCTAAGGTGGCAAAGAATAACTTACTTTCTTCAAATACCTTCTGTACCTGCACATCCTCACTAACTACAATTACCATAGCCCTTTTAGAGGGAGGAACATTCATTTCGGTACGAACATTACGAATACCTCTTACCGCCTCTTTAATGATTTCGATTTCTCTTTCTTCCTTAACAAAATTCCATTCTTCCTTAAATTCAGGCCATGCACTGATCATAATAGACTCTTCTTCTTCCTGTAAGGAACCAAAAATTTCTTCTGTTACAAAAGGCATATAAGGGTGAAGCATCTTTAAAGCATTCAGAAGAGTAGTCTTCAATGTCCATAAGGCTGCATTCTGGCTCTCCTTATTATCACTATTGTAAAGACGCGGCTTCACCATTTCGATGTACCAGTCACAGAATTCATCCCAGATGAAATCGTAAACCTTCTGTACTGCAATTCCCAGTTCAAAATGTTCCATATTGTAGGTTACATCTTTTACCAGCGTGTTCAGCTTGGAAAGAATCCATTTATCTGCCGGTTCAAGCGCTGCCTGATCGGGAACAGCTACTTCCTTTCCTTCCATGTTCATCATAATGAAGCGGGAAGCATTCCATACCTTATTGGCAAAGTTTCTGCTGGCTTCTACTCTTTCATTATAGAAACGCATATCATTTCCCGGTGCATTCCCGGTAATTAAGGTTAAACGTAAGGCATCTGCCCCGTACTGATCTATAATTTCCAAAGGATCAATTCCGTTTCCTAAGGATTTAGACATTTTACGTCCCTGGGAATCTCTTACCAAGCCGTGGAATAATACGGTTTTAAAAGGCTTTTCCTTCATCTGCTCAAAGCCTGAGAAAATCATACGGATTACCCAGAAGAAAATAATATCATAGCCTGTTACTAATACATCGGTAGGATAAAAATACTTCAGGTCCTCTGTCATTTCCGGCCAGCCTAAGGTTGAGAAAGGCCATAAGGCAGAAGAAAACCAGGTATCTAAGGTATCCGGATCCTGGGTAAAATGACTTTCCCCACAGGCAGGACATTTATGCGGTGCCACGGCAGATACTACCGTTTCTCCACAGCTGTCACAGTAATAGGCCGGGATTCGATGTCCCCACCATAACTGTCTGCTGATACACCAGTCTCTGATATTATCCGTCCAGTTAAAATATGTTTTTTCCATACGTTCCGGAATCAGCTGGATATCTCCCGTTTTTACTGCTTCCACTGCAGGCTTAATCAGCTCATCCATTTTTACAAACCATTGCTTTTTAATCATAGGTTCAATGGTTGTCTTACATCTGTCGTGAGTTCCAACGTTATGTACGTGATCTTCAATTTTTACAAGCAGGCCCATCTCATCTAATTCCTTCACAATAGCCTTTCTTGCTTCATAACGGTCCATACCCGCAAACTTACCGCCATTTTCATTAATGGTGGCATCATCATTCATTACATTAATTTCCGGAAGATTATGACGTTTTCCCACTTCAAAATCGTTAGGGTCATGGGCAGGTGTAATTTTAACCACACCAGTTCCGAATTCCATATCTACATAAGTATCTTCTACAATGGGTAACTCCCTGTTCATCAAAGGAAGCATTACTTTTTTTCCGGATAAATGACGATATCTTTCATCTTCAGGATGAATCGCCACTGCCGTGTCACCTAACATGGTTTCTGGTCGTGTAGTGGCAAAGGTCAGATATTCATCCGTTCCCACTACCGGATATTTAATATGCCAGAAATGTCCGGCCTGTTCTTCATACTCTACTTCTGCATCTGAAATGGAGGTATTACATACAGGACACCAGTTGATAATACGGCTTCCTTTATAAATCCACCCTTTTTCATGCATTTTACAGAAAACTTCCGTAACAGCCTTATTACAGCCTTCGTCCATGGTGAAACGTTCTCTGTCCCAGTCACAGGAGGAACCTAATTTTTTCAACTGGCTGATAATACGTCCGCCGTATTCTCTTTTCCAGTCCCAGGCTCTTTCCAAAAAGCCTTCTCTTCCCAGTTCTTCCTTGTCAATACCTTCTTCCTTCATTTTTTCAATAATCTTAACTTCGGTAGCAATACTGGCATGATCGGTTCCGGGCTGCCATAATGCGTTATAACCCTGCATTCTCTTAAAACGGATTAAAATATCCTGCATGGTATTATCCAGGGCATGTCCCATATGAAGCTGACCGGTAATATTTGGAGGGGGAATTACAATAGTAAAGGGTTTTTTACTATGATCTACCTCTGCATGGAAATATTTCTTATCCAGCCACTTCTGATACAATCTGTCCTCAATTCCATGAGGATCATAGGTTTTTGCCAATTCTCGGTTTGTATTACTCATACTTATCATCTCCTTAGATATTAAAAAACCCTTTGCCCGGTTTGCACGGGCAAAGGCTCTTCTATTCTTATCTTTTTCTATCCATAAATATAATGAATACCATATCTTTTGTCAATATGCAACTCCTGTCTATCTGTTTTCGTTGACATAAATTTTTACACGGCTTTGAATAATATCTGCCACCTCCTTGGCAGATTTTTGCCCGCTGAAATAGCTTGCCGTTTCCTCCAGGATAATATTATAAATATCCTCATTAGGTATTGCCACATTCGTCACACTGCCAAGGTATTCCTTCAAAGCTCCGGTTTCTTCTTTTGTCAGAGGCTTTAAAATAATTTCTACTCCGTTTAACTGGAAGGTTTCATCATACTCTTCCCTGTTTCCTTCCTCATCCTCATAAAAGGGTCTGCTCCAGGCCAGCTCCTCTAACTTTTCCAGGCTGGAAAGTCTTACCGGGAATTCA
>JAFYWD010000087.1 GCA_017558205.1 Lachnospiraceae bacterium
ACAATATATACAAATCAACATCGGGGCGTTTTCACTTAACTAAAAACGCAGCGGTACTAATGTCCTAAAAGACAGGACATAAGGACCGGCGTTTTTAGAAACCCTCTTTATGAATTGTATATATTGTACAAAGGTACTTTGTAGAGAAGGCTTTTAATTCCGTATCATCTTGGGTATGAAATACCCATTTATCGGGCAACTTATTATGATATTGCGGAATAGATAATAGAAAATTACGGAAAGGAGATTATCCGGGGATTTCAGCGGAAAGAACGGATAGAAGTAGGGAATGAAAAAGACGGTTGTGATTACAGGTGCTACCGACGGTATCGGCTATGAATTGGCACTTCTCTTGAAAGAGGATTACCAATTGGCACTTTGTGGAAGAAGTGAAGAGAAGATGGCAGCTCTTGTGGAAAAGCTGGAAGGAGCACAGGTATATCAGGAGTGCTTTGATATAACGGATGATGAAAAGCGCAATGCTTTTTGTAAAAATGTGCTGGAGCATTTTAAAACAGTGGATATTTTAGTAAATAATGCAGGTGCTAATGTAAAGAAGGATCGAGTAACGGATATTGACCTTTCACAGCTTCGTTATATGCTGGAATTAAATTGTGTCAGTGCCCTTGGTATGATTCAGGGCTTATATCCTGCAATGAAGGTAAAAAAGCAGGGATTGATTGTGAATGTACTAAGCAGCTGCTGCCTCTTTAATAATCCTATGACAGGGGCCTATAGTGCCTCAAAGGATGCCATGGAAGGCATCAGCAAGATTTTGTTAAAGGAAGTAAAGGGAGAAAATATCGGAGTATGTAATGTGTATCCCGGTGGAGTAGATACCTCCTTCAGACCTAATCCCAATGAAAAGTATCTGAAGCCAAAAACGGTAGCAAAAATGATTAAAAGCTGCATGGAAAATGAAGAGGGCTGTGTCCACGAAATCGTAGTAAGACCTTTTGTAGAAGATAATATCTGTTAGTGGAAATCGTAATACCGTTTTGACGGAGAATACCGGAAGAATGGTATTAATTCTTTTGAAGGAAAGTCTTTAAAGAGGCAGAGAAAAAAGTGACGAATTTTCATGAAAATTGTAAGTAAATTCTTGACGATTTCTATCCACTTTGATATAGTAAAGACACGATGAAAGGAGGTACCAATGCTGATTACGAAAGAAACCGATTATGCATTACGTATCTTGCGTTCTTTATCGGACGGAGGTTCTTTTACGGTAGGGGAATTAACCGAAAAGGAACAGCTTCCACGTGAATTTGCTTATAAGATTCTGAAAAAACTTGAAAAAGCCGGTATGGTCCAGATTATAAGGGGTGCAAAAGGAGGTTGTTTTCTGGATTGTGATCTGAAGGAAATCAGTTTGTTTGATGTGATCCAGTCCATAGAAACAAAGACCAGAATTTCGGCTTGTATGGATCCGGGGTATGACTGTAACTGGAGAAAAGAAAGCAATGCCAATTGTATGATTCATGGAAGGTTGAAGATGGTACAAACGGCAGTGGATAATGAGTTAAAGTCATGGTCTTTATATCATGTTTTAAATGGACTTCCGGAAACAGAAGAGAGTATCTTGAACTAGAGCAAAAAGAGAAGGATGATATAGAAGAATACGCTAAAAATAACCGTTTTTTAAACGGTTATTTTTAGTTTACGAAACTTTAATATTCCTGCGATAATTTTAAGAGAAATGGGCAACTTATAAAGTGTATTTATGTAACAGTTCAGCCATGGCCAATCACTTTGATGATTGGTCATGGCTGAACTGTTACGTATTCATAATTATAGTTGTAAGAATGGGGAAGTTGGAGTAAAAAACTCCACTTTTTGTACTTAATGGAAAACAAGGGGAAAAAGTATTGAATTTTAATTATTGTGTGATAGATTAAAAGTGTAATTAAAATGGAGAAGAGATAAAGGAGATTGAAGAATATGTATAATGGAAGAAAGGTAACAGAGGATCTGTACTGGGTAGGGGCGAATGAACACAGATTAGCATTATTTGAGAATATCCATCCTATTCCCAAGGGAGTATCTTATAATGCCTATCTTTTACTGGATGAAAATAGTGTTTTAGTGGATGCGGTAGACTGGTCTGCCTGTCGTCAGCTAATGGAAAATATTCAATATTTATTAAACGGAAGAGCTTTGGATTATCTGATTATTAATCATATGGAGCCTGATCATGGTGCTTCTATCCAGGCAATTTTAAAGGAATACCCTAATGTAAAGGTAATCGGTAGTGTAAAAACCTTTATGCTTATGCGCCAGTTTGGCTTTGACATGGAAGGTCATGAGGCAATTCAGGTAAAGGAAGGAGATAGCTACAGCTTTGGTAACCACACCTTTTCCTTTAGTATGGCTCCCATGGTGCACTGGCCGGAGGTAATGGTCAGCTTTGATCATAAAGATAATGTTCTGTTTTCGGCAGATGCCTTTGGAATTTTTGGGGCACTGGATGGAAAGCTGTTTAATGATGAGATGGATTTTGAACGGGAATTTTTAGATGAGGCCAGAAGATATTATACGAATATTGTGGGAAAATACGGTCCTCATGTGCAGTCTCTTTTGAAAAAAGCCGCAAAGTATCCTATCAAGATGATTGCACCCTTACATGGTCCGGTATGGAGAAGCAATATAGAGTGGTTTGTGGATAAGCATGATAAATGGAGCCGTTACGAGGCGGAAGAAGAGGCTGTTATGATTGCCTATGCCTCTATGTATGGCAATACAGAGACAGTAGCCCAGGTACTGGCCTCCAAGCTGGTAGAAAGAGGGATTACCAATGTGAAATTATATGATGTATCCAATACCCATGTTTCTCAGCTGATTTCAGAATCCTTCCGTGTCAGTCATATTGTCCTGGCATCCCCTACTTACAATATGGGAATTTATCCTATTATGTATAATTTCCTTCATGATATGAAGGAGCTGAATTTACAAAACAGAACCTTTGCTATTATAGAAAATGGTTCCTGGGCCAGCAAGGCTGGAGATCTGATGGAGCAGTTTGTAAAAGAAGAATTAAAAAATATGACAATTTTAGATGAAAGAATTTGTATTGCCTCATCAGCCGGTGAGGACAAAGCACTAGAGTTGGATGCTATGGCAGATTGTATCGTTGCTTCCCTTAAGGGGGAGCTGGCTTAATGCTTTAGTCCATGACCATGCTGTTAGGTGGTCATAGAAGAAATGGTAAATACAAAAAATAAAAAAGACTGTTCCATCAGGAGCAGTCTTTTTTATTTTTTGTATCTTAAAAACCTAAATTTTCATTGACAAGAATTACATGAATACGTCCTGCGTGACGGGAATAGCGGGTTGTTAAGACT
>JAFYWD010000088.1 GCA_017558205.1 Lachnospiraceae bacterium
ATATAGTCATATTCAATTAAACCATAATCAGTATTAGATTTAATGATGGAATATTCTTCATTTTCATAAAGTATTTTTATCTGTTTAAAATCAGCATAACCCTTATTTTTATTATATACCCCTATTAAAGAGCCTTTTTCTTTTATATCATGAGTATCTGAAGAATCCATTTTAATAATGGTATCACCCATTTCCAGTTCTAAACCATCAATATATACCTTATTATCTTCCTTATTATAAATAGTTACAGGTATAAATTTTTGAGACTGGTTTCCGTCTTCATCGTATACCTGCTTTAATACACCGTCTTGTCCCTCATTACCACTTTTAGTCAGATATTCCTCCGGAACCATTAAAAACTCCTTCGTAATTATAGCAGAATTAGGCACCTTTAATCCTTCTTCCTCCTCAATAACCAGTTCAATATCTATATAACGTTCATTACAGTAAGATATCATAGAATTATTAAAAATTAATTGGATAAAGTGATCTCCTTCTCCATTAGTTATTAACTTCACTTCTGCCCAGGATACATTTTGATCCTTTAAAAATCTAACCTGAACATATTCTTCTTCCAGTAAAAAGTCAGCACGTTCAGGATCTGTTTGTATAATAACAGACCAATTTTCTGAGGTGACTAATTTATAAACAGAATCACCAGCACTTACCAGCTGATTGGACAACAGCAGCTTTTTTTCATAATCCTTCTGCTCCAAAATATCTTTAGTAATAGAGGCGGGAACAAAATTTTCAAAACCGTCATAAGAATATACAACAATGCCTGATTTGGGAGAATTACATACATTAATCAATCCGCTCTCGCCGGAACGGTTCAACAGCTCCAAATTATCTAAAATATTGTTATTCGCCTGTTCCAATACATTTCCCTGAATACTGTACAAAAAATCATAGGTAGCTATAAAATTTCTTTCATCAAAATCTCGGGAAAAATCCATCATATCATCACGAATATTGTATAATGCCTCTTCTGATAAAGAATTTTCTCCCATGCTTTGTTCTTCAATTAAAGCCTGGAGACGTCCTCCTTCATCAATAGTACATACCATTTTATTAGCACCTATTCTGCTGCCTTCTCTGACATAATAATTAATATAACCCGAGTAGTTGCTTTTAATTATCTCTTCTTCCCGCACTGCCAAACCTGTATATACATTATTTACAAATAATGATCCTTTTTTTACTTGATAACCACTAATATGTTTTGTAGTAAAATACATAATGATACATACAACCAGATATACAAAAATAACACCGAAAAAAATCGTCCCTATATTGATATTGATCGGCTTTTTATATTGTTTAATTTTAGCATTATTTTCTGCCAAAACAGGCCTCCATTCACTCTTGAAAAAAGAGGCTGTATACACAGCCTCCCGTTATTGAAAATCTAAGAAATTATATTTTATAATGAAACGATTACCATGGGCTTAAAGCTTTCATCCAAATCACTTTCATTGCAGGAAATACTTACAACGAAATCAACCTTGAACTTTTCGCTTAAAGCTTCTAATCTCTTAATAACATCAGTAACCGAAGAATTTTCCAACTTAGCAATTTTTAAGAAACTATCAAAATACATCTGTTCTAAATCATGATCCTGAGAGATTATACCACAGACAAATCCTATGAACTCATCACTGTTATTAAAAGCATAATCTGAAACATCAATTAAACGAACTTTGTTATTAAGCTCGAACATATGCTTCGTACTCTTATCTAAATAATCAATATTACCGGATACATTTTTTACTTCACTGTTAACTTTATCTAATAAATATTTAGTTTTGCCTTTTCCCTTTTCGCCTACGATTAATTGAACCATTGGTAATCCCTCCTAAAGTAAAAAATTAGTTTCAAAATCTTATAAAGTATTCTGAATCTATTTATATTATAGTCTATAATCTTTGAAAAAACAACAGTTAATTGTAGATTTCTCCTAACAAATCAATCATTTGTTCATACAACATTGCCCTTTCCTCCGACTTCAGAATTACAGAAATATATGGATTCCCTGAGGTATCCTTACTTAGCAGAATAAGGCAGTTGCCGGCAGCATTGGTAGTACCTGTTTTTCCTCCAATCACAGTTACTTTATTAGGAGAATCATACTGCCCTCGCAAGAATAAGTTGGTAGTGGAAAAATCCATCTCTTTGACAACACCATCCCGGTCCTGATATTCTGTCTGGTATTCTGTCATATGGATAATTTCATTAAAGTTTTCATGTTGAATCGCCTGATTAAAAATAAGATATAAATCATATACCGTAGTATAATGATCATCATGGGATAATCCATGTGGATTTACAAAATTGCTATTTGTAGCTCCTAATTGCCTGGCTTTTTCATTCATCATCACTGAAAATCCATCAATGCTTCCCCCTAAGTGAATCGCAATGGCATTTGCAGCATCATTGGCAGAAGAGATTAACAAAGCATGAAGTGCCTGATTCATGGTTAAAGTATCCCCCTCTTCCAATCCACAAAGAGTTGCCCCTGATTCAGTAACCTTTGCCTCAGCGGTAACTTTGATGATATCATCAGGATTTCCTTCCTCTAAAGCAACCAATGCAGTCAATACTTTGGTAAGGCTGGCAGGCTGCAAACGTTGATGTAAATTTTTTGAATAAATAATATTTCTGCTGTTAATATCAAATAAGGCAGCTGCACCTGCCTTTGACATATTCACTACAGTTCCCTCTGTTTTATTTACATTCCCTACACAAATGGCCTGAGCAAAGGCATCTGTCTTCGTGTCAATATTATTGCTTATTACAGAAAATGCTGAAATATTGCTATTTAAACTATAAGCTAATTCAATTTTGGGAGAACTACACCCGGTGAATACAAACAGACAAATCAAAAGAAAAGATAAGTACAGCTTATTTGTACATTTCACGCCACTCAAGATCCCCTCTGTCTAAAGATTTAATTAACAATTCTGCTGTTGCAAGATTTGTTGCCAACGGAATATTATGCATATCACAAAGCATTACGATATTGTGAACATCCGGTTCATGTGACTGACTTGTTAAAGGATCTCTCAAGAAAATAACAAGGTCAATCTGGTTATGTTCAATTTGAGCTCCCAGCTGCTGATCTCCTCCCAGGTGACCTGCCAGATATTTGTGAACGGTAAGATTTGTCACCTCTTCGATCAATCTGCCTGTAGTTCCTGTAGCAAAAAGATCATTTTTAGATAATATTCCCCTATACGCAATGCAAAAATTTTGCATGAGTTTTTTCTTTGCATCATGTGCAATTAATCCAATGTTCATAAGTAACCTTCCCCCTAATTCTCTTAATATTTTTTACTTTGTAATCTTATATTTAAGACTACCCCTATCCCCGCATAAAGACTCATCAGGGAAGTAAGACCATAGCTTACAAAAGGAAACGGAATTCCGGTTGTTGGTGCTATCCCCGTAGCCACCGCCATATTTACAAAGCTCTGAAAACCTATCAGACTTGCCATTCCGCATGCAATTATGGACCCTGCTAAATCTTTTGATTGTCGGGCAATATTAATACACTCTAAAATTATAAACAGAACAAGTATAATACAGGCTATTGCTCCTACAAATCCAAGTTCTTCTCCTATGACAGCAAATATAAAGTCATTTTGTGGCTCAGAAATAAAATTACCGTTTTTAACAGAGGCAATTTCATTATTATTCAGTCCTTTACCCCAAAGCTGTCCGGAGCCTATGGCAGTAATAGAATTTAATTGCTGATACGCCGTAGTATCTGCATACTTATCCGGCTGAATCCATGACAATATTCTACCGGCCTGATAAGGTTCAATTAATTGCTGTCCCGGTTGTAATACGATAACAAATATAATAGTAACAATAGGAACGATAACAGCCAATACTCCTAATACAATCTTATAACTTAGTCCCCCCACAAAAAGAAGGGAACAAAATACAACAACAATTACTATACTGGTCGAAAGATTTGGCTGTTTATAGACCAAAAATAAAGGAACACTAAGCAGGAAGGCTGCCATAGCCATAAATTTTACTGTGTTTAATCTTTCCCTATTCTTCATAATAAACTGTGCAAAGAATAAAATCAATAAAATTTTAGCCGATTCCGATGGTTGGAACTGAATTCCCAGAATATTCACCCATCTTTGTGCACCATTAATGTTAATTCCGAAAAAAGTTACAATTAACAATAAAATAATATTGGCAAAATATAAAATCCAGTAAAAATATAGAATAAGGCTATAATCGATAAAGGAAAGAAGGAGCATAAAAAAAACTCCTGCTCCCATTCCCAGTATCTGACGGCTCATAAGATCATTTTTAGCACTTCCGATAGCTAAAATTCCCACAACAGAAAGTGCAACTACACAAATTATTAACTTAAAGTCATAGTCTTTTAATTTATATTGTCTTAACATAATCCTCTTTCATTCATCTATTCATGAATATCCAAAATTGGTATATTCGCATAGAGTGTAGGGCGTTTATTATTTCCTCTCTTGTTGTTCTTTTTTAAAATAATTTCTGTATGTTCTTCATCAATGTTAACATATTTTGAGATAACATGTATAATATCTGCCTTAATCAAGGTTAATGTTTTAGGTGAACAATTTATTCTATCAGAAATTAATAGTATTTTTAGCCTATCCTTAGCAATATTACCACTACTCTTCTTTTTAAAAAAAACAAATTTTTTCATTATTAAGGTCCTCTCTTTCCTATTTCTTTAATTCTTCAGGAAAATTCCTGTAACCTTTGTCCAAAAGGAAACCGTTCCTGTCAGCTCCAAAGGAACTTCCTCTCCTGTAATTCGTAAAGAAATATTTCGATAGGCCCTTCCAGCCATAGACATTGTTTCTACCAGGGGATCACCATGATTGGTAGATATAACTACCTGTTCATCATCAGGAATAATACCAATTAAAGGAATTCCTAAAATGTCCACCACATCCGTAGGAGACATCATATCACCTCTTTTAACAAGATCTAAACGTACCCTGTTTAAGATAAGGTCTATTTTGCTCATTTCATAGGATTCCAACAGCCCAATAATACGATCTGCATCACGTATGGCTGAAACTTCGGGAGTCGTTACTATAATCCCTCTGTCAGCTCCTGCCACTGCATTTTTAAATCCCTGTTCAATACCTGCCGGACAATCCAGCAATATGTAATCAAACTGAGGTCGTAAATTATCAATCAGCTTTATCATTTGATGCTCATTTACTGCACTTTTATCTCTAGTTTGGGCGGAAGGTAAAAGATATAATCCCTGATATCTTTTGTCCTTAATCAATGCCTGTTTTACACGGCAGACACCTTCTACCACATCTACCAAATTATAAACAATTCGGTTTTCAAGCCCCATGACTACATCAAGATTTCTTAGACCGATATCCGTATCGATCATCACAACTCTTTTTCCCAAAGCAGCCAAACCGCTCCCTAAATTAGCTGTTGTCGTAGTTTTACCTACACCGCCTTTACCACTTGTAACGACAATTACTTCACACATATTCTATAATTCCTTTCTCATAGAAATGAAATATTGTCCTCCGGAAATTCTATAATATTAAAACCTCCAGCAATTCTTTTGTAATAGGCTCACTTACTATCTTATTGTCTTTTACATATGCAATTTTCGGTTGTATCTTAGGTTTAATTCCCCATCGTGTTTTTTCCTTTTGTCTATATCGAAAGTCACCGATTTTAAGCTTTTCAGGTGACATTTCAAGCGCTGCCACAAAATGACCGGATTCACCGGAGGCACCTGCATAGGCCTCTCCGTATAATCCTCCCAAAATAATAATATCTTTAGTAGCTGTTACACTGGAGCCGGGGTAAACATCCCCCAAAATAACAATGCTTGATTCTGTCTCAAGCTTGTTATTATTTTTTAAGGTTCCTCTGAAAAAACGCCCTGTATTATCTGTAGTTTGGATTTCCGATAATTTAATGGCTTTAATAAAGGTTCTGTTAGTCTCTTCATTCTTTCCAACAATACAAATAACTCTTACTTCAGAGCTCTCATGGATAACATTCACGATTTTACGCTCTTCTTCATCACTAAATGCTCTTCCTTCAATACCTAAGGCTACTTTAGCATCACGGAAAAAATTACGATTTTGTTGAAATTTATTGGAAATCTCTGTTAAAAGCTCTTCAAATTCTAACTCCGGATTTAAAAACAAATTAATTCCGTTGGGAAACTTTTTAATAACTACATTTTCTTTCATTCGTGTTTATTCTCCTTTTAATCTCAACCCGTAGCAGATACGTCCGGCAAGGCTGCCGTTCCTGACAGGATATCATCTTCATCCTTTAAACCAAAATAATATTGATAAATATCTCTTGTCAGATTGGCTGCATAATTGGAGGAATAACCATTGGCAATACGGGTTGTAATGGTGATTTCAGGATTCTGATAAGGAGCATAGCTTACAAAAAGTGCGTGGTTTGCTCTTTTTCTTGTTTCCTCTGCTGTACCGGTTTTACCGGCAACAGTAACCCCCAAATTTTGATAGTCTGTTCTCTTTTCCACCACCTGACGCATTCCCTGATGAATCGTATTCCAGGTAGCGGAGTTTAAACTAACCATGTTTCTGACAGAAGGCGTAAAGTCCTCCAAAAGATTTTTATTGGCATCAGTTACCTTATCAATCAGGGTCAAATTATAACAGGTACCATTATTGGCAATAGTTGTTACATACCGGGCCAGTCCTACCGTTGTAAAGTTATTACTTCCCTGACCGATGGCAGACAGTACGGAATAATCATTAGAAACCTCCGGTGTTGCCTCTTCTATTTCAATCCCGGATTTTTCGGTAAGTCCAAACATATCTGCATATTTAGTCAGCTTTTCAATACCTATATCGCTGGAATAGGTATCCCCTGTAATACCAAGCTGATAGCCAACTTCATAAAAATAGCAGTTACAGGAATTGGCAATTCCACCGGTAGCATTTAAATTTCCATGAGCTCCCGGATATACCCAACATTTATATTGGTTTGCAGCAAAACGATCAAAAATACCTTTACATAAAATATTAGTAGCAGGACTTACAATTTTTTCCTCCAGGGCAGCAACTGCTGATACCATTTTATAAGTGGAACCCGGTACAGTTTTTTGTTGAGTAGCACTATTCCACTGTGGTCTGGTCAAATCCTTTTGCAGCCAGTTATAATATTCCGAATCAGTTGTATTAGCTAATCTGTTATTATCATAACTGGGATAACTGACTAAAGCCAAAACCTCTCCCTTGGTATTTGTTACTACTACCGAGGCAGAACAAGGATCCAGCGCCAACTGTGCCGGGGTAAGATATAAATTTTCAATTAAAAAAATTAAGAAACTATAGGCCGTAATATGACCATTTAAAAACTTATCCTTTTCCTCCTGAGTAATTCCTACTACATCCTGCTCCAGCAGTACACTGCAAATTTGCTTTGGACTGATATTACTGTTTTTTATCATGTATTTATAAACTTTTTTTGCAAATGTGGTATTATCCTTTAAATGTTCAAATATATATTGAGTAATGTGTTCATAAATTTCTTCTGAATCAGAATATTTACTTTCCATATCAATTTTGGAAACATCTACCCAGTTTTTAGAAATACAATATTTCAAATACTCTCCCAGACTGATAACCTCCTCTGTTTTCCAGGCCAGATAGGTTTCATCTGAAGTATCAATAATATCGCTCATTAAAACACCGTGGTCCATAAGCAGAGTTACGATATAGCTTTGGTAAATCTGCATTTCAGTAGTAAGTTGATTGTAGGGAGTATTATTTTCATAAAGCTCCTTTGTAAGCTGCTCAAAAAGCTTCTCTTCTTTTTTTAAATAAGCTTCATAAATCTCCTTCTCATTTTTCATGGCATTCATATCACTAAAATGAGTAATATCAATGATACTATTATTAATTAATGCAAAGTATACATCATCCACCGGAATCATTAATGTACTGGCTGAAGGATACTCAGGAATTACGTAATCCTTAGAATTTACTATCTTGGCAACTAAAATTCCGGCAAGCTTTTGTTCCAAAATATCATAGGTTGCTTTTTGAAGATTTGCATCTATGGTAAGATATAAATCATTACCTGCCAGCGGTTCTACCCTATCAGTTACTTCAATTACCTTTCCCATATTATCTACGTAAAGAGTTTCTTTCCCATTTTTTCCACGAAGATAATTTTCCATAGTTTCTTCTATTCCGGTTTTCCCAACAATATCATTCAGGGAATACTGAGTATGGGCAGGAGTGTTTTTATTTAATTCTTCTAAGTCAGTCTTATCAATTTTTCCGGTATAACCAAGAATATGTGAAAAATAAATACTGTCTTCGTATACACGAATAGTATCCTCCTCGATAGCTGCCCCCGGAAGCTTATCTATATTTTCTAATATACTGGCTACCGTTTTTTCATTTACATCCGTGGCCACATTGGTAGGAATAAATTTTTGATAGCTATTAGCACTCATAGCATAGCGTATGGTAACTATTTGTAAAATTTCCTTTTTGGTATATCCTTCTCCCAGTTGAAAGCTGTCCCTGGGATTTAAAGGATCAGAAGATTTTCCAACGCCATATCTTCTGTAACCGGCAAGATATTCCATCATCTCTTCAGCAGTCGCTGTTTCCTCCTGATACTTCATCTTCCCGGGATCTGCATACCCGTACACATCTGCTTTAAAACGACGCAGTCTGGTATCACTTAAGGTATATTGATACTTTCCATATTCATCAAGAATAATAGAAAAATCACTGTCAACCTGATCACCGGAGGCCTCAATAATATGAATCATTTCAAGAAGTGTTTTATTAAGTTCTTCATTCTTTTTCCAACCGGATTCATAAACATCCTCTATGGTAACATTATAAGCCAGCTCGTTATGAGCCAAAACCCTTCCGTTACGATCATAGATGTTACCCCTGGTACTGGAAATTGCTTTTTCTTTTTGTATTTTTAGAGTAAAATCTTCAAGATATTTTTGTCCATTAACAATTTGCAGATTAAACAGACGATAAACCAAGATGCATCCCAGTGTAATGAAAATAATAACCAGTATAATCAGCTTACTGATTTCAACACTGCCGGATGGAGAATTATTATTGCTACTATGAAACAATGTTAAGCTCCTTCTTTTTCTTTCCATTCCAGCTTTCCTTCAATTCTAAGGAGAATAGGATAAAGTATGCAGGTAATCACAATCGTATATACCAATTCCGGAATTATAATATGAAAGAAATAATGTACAAAATTTAATCGCCCTCTTAAAAGGAAAGATAAAATATAACAAATAATATTAAAAACAAAATCACTTCCCATAATTAGGAATAAGGGAAGCTTAATATCCTCCGGAAAAAAGGACTTCCGAAAAACTCCATTAATATAACCGATATACATGTAGATAAGGGCATAATAACCTAATAAATCTCCAAAAAAGATATCGATTAATAATCCGGAAATAAATCCTGTTAATAGTCCACTTCTCCTTCCTCTCATAAATCCATAGGAGGCTGTTACTATAATCATCAGATTGGGAACAATTCCACTAAGGCTGAGAGCTCTAAATAAGGTTCCCTGTAAAAGAAAGGAAAGAAGAATAAAAAAAGTACTGACAATCAGCTTCAGCATAAACTTCCTCCTCTATTTGTTCACAACCTGTTTTAATTCCATAATTACGAGCACATTGTTTAAATGCTCAAAATCAACTGCTGTAGTCAGCGTACCTGATTTCGTAAGATTATTGGAATCAGTATTAATTTCGTTGATATAACCTATTAAAAGTCCGGGTAAGTAGTATTCACTAATATTTGAAGTTACAATTTTGTCACCTGCAGCAGCCTTACCGGAAGAATCCACAAGCTTGCTGAAGCTAATCATACCATCTGAGATGGTAGATAAATCTCCTGTAACCACCAAATGATCACCGGTAGAAAGTAAGAGACCACTGGTATTGTTATTATCTTCAATAATACTGGTTACTTTCGCATAATTGGGACCTACATCCGTAACTCTGCCTACCAATCCGCTTCCCGCAATTACATTACAGTTTATCTTAATACCATCATTGCTACCCTTATTAATAACAAAGGTAGAAAACCAGTTACCGGTATCACGCATAATAATCCTGGCTCCCTGCTTTTGATATTCTGAGTATTCCTCATCCAGTTCTAAGAGCTCTCTTAACTGACTTAATTCGTATCTTTCCTGTTGAAATTTTGTGTTTTCAATTGTCAGTCGGTCAATTTCTTCCTTCAATTTCTGATTTTCATCAAGAACATCAGCCAGCTCTGCCAATTGGGAAGATTTTTCAGACAACCAACTGCCAATATTTGAAATTCCATTCTGAAAGGGTACTAAAACTGTACCTGCTACCGTATTAATAGGCGAATTAATTACAGGTGTCTTAAAGGATAAAAACATTATTCCGATACATAGCAATGTTAATATAAAAAGGAGATATTTCGCAGGAAGCGTAAATTTCTCCTTTGGTCTTTTTAATACAGGACTCATCTTCCCATCCCTTCAATGGAATATGCTACAGACTTATAGTTATCATCCTTAATTACACGGGCCAGGCCCTTGGCCACTGTCTCAATAGGACTTTCACACAAATTGACCTTCAAGCCGGTACCTGTCTGAATCAGCGAAGCCAGTCGATTTACCTGGGAGGCTCCCCCTGTTAAATAGATACCATGACGATAAATATCGGCACCTAATTCCGGGGGAGTTCTTTCCAGTATTACCTTTACATTATCAATAATCGTATTAAAGGGCTCTACCAAAGCATTATTTACTAGCTCTGTAGGAATTTCTCTCTCAACAGGAAGTCCGCTTACAATATCACGTCCATAAACTACGGCAGGCTTATTGGCTTTTTCCAATTCCCGTAAATTAATCTTTACCTTTTCTGCAGTTTTCCCACCTACAAGGAGACCAAATTCATTTCTGATACTGGTTCGGATAGCTTCATCAAATTTCAAGCCACCCATTTTAATTAAACGACTTAACACAATACCACCTAAAGAAAGAATAGAAATCTCTGTAGTATCATAGCCCACATTAACAATTAAAACCCCCTGGGAATTTTTTACATCAATATCCAGACCCAGGCCATCTGCTACCGCTTTTTCAACTACCATGATTTTCTTTGCTTTGATATTTGCATCTTTAATCAGGTCATAAAATGCGCGCTTTTCCACTTCTGTTACATCAGTAGGAACTGCAACATAAAAATCCGCCTGCTTCAGATTTCCGTCTGAAAGATCATTGATAAAATATTTTAACAAAGATTCCATATTCTTAATATCTGCTATTACCCCGTTTGATACAGGGTATGAGGCTACAATATTCCCCGGTGCCTTTTCGTACATCTCAAATGCAGAATCTCCATAGGCAAAATAATTCTTTTTATTTTCAATAGCAATCATGTTTTTTTCAACGAAAATTGAATCATCTGCTCTCTTATATATTTTTATATTATTGGTACCTAAGTCGATACCAAATATGTTATTTGCCACTTTAATTAGCTCCTTTCTCCTTTTACAAGTATCCTAGTTCCTTAAAGCTGATATACTTATTATCACCGATAATAATGTGATCTACTAAAGGAATATTTAAAAGTTGTCCGGCATCCCGGATTCTTTTTGTGATATCATAATCCTCTTGACTGGGACTGGGATCACCACTGGGATGATTATGTAATAAAATAATATGTACTGCTCTCATTTTTACTGCAGTAAGAAAAATTTCTCTGGGTGAAGCTACAGACATATTAACAGTTCCCTTTGAGACAATAATATCTTTTAGTAATTGATTCTTATTATCTGTCATAACAAGAAGTAAATGTTCTTCTTCTAAATGGCGCACCTGTTCCATATAATAATCTGAAATCATTCCGGGATTCAAAAATCGTACTCTTTTTCCATAAGATTGTCTTGCAATTCTTTTGGAAAACTCTGCCACACATTTTAAACGAATGGCTTTTACTCTTCCGATGCCCTTCACTGTCATTATTTCCTCCAGCGAAAGATGCTCCAAAAATAAAAGACCATTTCCCTGTCCTCTTTTTACCGCCAGATCCATAATATCATGAGCCAGCATAAGGGCTGAGCGTTTTTTTGTTCCGGTTCGAATAATAATTGCTAAAAGCTCTTCATCTGATAAGCCGGCAGGCCCCAAATGTTCAAACTTTTCATAAGGCAAGGGATTAGAAGTATTGTTACAATTGTTCAAATTACCTGCTTTCCCTTCTCTCCAAAGAACAGGATTTCCAAAAACTTTTCTTATAAAATCCTATATTTATTCCTCTCTCAATCTCAATTATCTTAACATAATAAGTCTTTTATGTACATAAAAGAACATATTTTTTTTTCGAACTAAAAGGATAAAATATTACAGAATTTTATCTTGTAAAAATCCCGGCATCCTTTACACTTTGATAAGCAGAAAGTATTCCGAATTTTGCATGCTGCCATGTTAGACCCCCCTGAAAATATACGGAATAAGGCGGTTTAATTGGACCATCTGCACTTAATTCAATAGAGGAACCGGAAATAAAGGCTCCGGCAGCCATAATTACCTGACTGTCATATCCCGGCATATCCCAGGGCTCCGGCACCACAAAGCTGTCTACCGGTGCTGCCTTTTGTATTCCCTTACAAAAAGCGATCACACCCTCTGCACATCCAAAGGTTACTGCCTGAATAATATCATGTCTGCTTTCCCTGCTGTCAGGAACTACCTGAAATCCGGATTTTTCAAATAAATTAGCAGCAAAAATTGCTCCCTTTAAGGCTCCTGCCGTAACCGTAGGTGCCAAAAATAATCCCTGGTAAAAAGAACTTAAAATCCCTAAAGAAGCACCTACTTCCTTTCCCAGTCCCGGGCTGGTAAGGCGATAAGCTGCATTTTCAACAGCTTCTTTTTTTCCTGCCAGATATCCTCCGATGGGAGCCAATCCTCCTCCGGGATTTTTAATCAGTGATCCAACAATAAGATCTGCACCTACCTGGGAGGGCTCCAGCTTTTCCACAAATTCCCCGTAACAATTATCTACCATACATAAAATATCAGGCTTAATCTTCTTAATAAAAGTAATTAATTCTCCGATACGTGCAACAGACAGAGTTGGTCTGGTCTGATAGCCCTTAGATCTTTGAATGGTAACCATTTTAGTATTTGGATTAATTGCCTTTCTAATTTCCTCATAATCAAAATTCCCGTCAGGTAAAAGATCTACCTGACGATAGCTAATACCATATTCTCTTAAAGATCCTTTGGACGGACGGATTCCGATAACCTCCTCTAACGTATCATAAGGCTTTCCTACCGGACTTAGCAGCTCATCTCCGGGACGAAGATTACTCATTAAAGCCAAAGCCAGGGCATGAGTACCACAGGTAATCTGGGGACGAACTAAGGCATCCTCTGTTCCAAAAATCTTAGCATACACCTCTTCCAGGGTATCTCTTCCCATATCATTATAGCCATATCCGGTAGTACCTGATAAACAGGCTTCACTCACCTTGCATTCCTGCATCGCCTTTAAAACCTTCAGCTGGTTGTATTCTGCAATCTTATCAATCTCCCGAAAACGTTCCTTTAAAGATGATAATATTTCCTCTCCTAATTGATAAACCTCAGAAGAAATTCCCATTTCCTGATATATTTCTGGTAACATGTTAAATCCTCTCCATCATATAGCTTAATATTTTTTGATCATCATAAGAAAATTCATCCTTGTTGATCCATATAACTTCTCTTTCACGTTTAAACCAGGTAATCTGTCTTTTGGCAAAATGCCTGGTATCTCGTTTGATAATATACACTGCTTCCTCCAGAGTAATTTCTCCCTCCAGAAAGGAAAAAATTTCTTTATAGCCAAGACCCTGCATAGAAACATAAGAACGGTCATAACCCATTTTCTGCAGCTGCTTCACTTCCTCTAAAAGCCCTTCCTTCATCATTTCATCGACCCTTTGATCGATACGTTTGTACAGAAGCTCTCTTTTATCATTTAATACAAAGAAAGATACATCATAGGGACTGGACTTTTCCCGTTGTTGTTTATTATGCACTGAAATCTTTTCTCCCGTAAGCTGATAGTATTCCAGTGCCCGAATTACCCTTTTTACATTATTTTCATGAATTTCTGCCGCAGACTCAGGATCTACTCTGGTTAGCATTTCATGAAGATAACCGGCACCCTTTTCTAAGGCCGTTTCCTCCAGCTGTTTACGTAGGTCTCCATTATCATTATTTTCCGTAAAATCTATATCATATAAAACAGACTGGATATAGAAACCTGTACCTCCTACAATAATGGGAATTTTATTTTTTGACCAAATTTCTTCCATGGCTTTTTTTGCCATCCCCTGGAAAACCGTAACATTAAATTCTTCCCCGGGCAAAAGACAGTCTATCAGATAGTGAGGAATTCCCTGCATTTCTTCTGTTTTAATTTTAGCTGAACCTATATCCATATAACGGTAAATTTGCATGGAATCGGCGGAGATAATTTCACCTCCGATTTGCTTTGCCAGGTCAATAGATAATTTAGTTTTTCCTACAGCTGTAGGACCGGTTAATACAATTACTTTTCTTTTATTCATCATCTTATTTTTTCTGATTTACCTAAACAATTCTTTTAAACTTTTTCTCCATTTCATTTTTGGTCATGGAAATAATCGTAGGTCTTCCATGAGGACAATGATATGGATTTTCTAAAGTAAACAATTCTTCCAGCAGTGCTTCCATTTCAGCAGCTGTCATTGACTGATTTCCCTTTACCGCAGCCTTACAGGACATGGAAATAATTTTTTGTGTAATAATATCAGGAGTTTTTCGCACCATATTCTCAGCAAGCTCATCTAATATTTCCCGGAAAAAGTTTTTTTCATTTTGACCATATAATTCCATCGGGATCTGCCTTATGGCAATGGAATGATCACCAAAATCATCCCAGACAATTCCTAAATCTTTAAAATATTGGGCATATTCCAAAAGAAGGGCTTCTTCCTTTGAGGAAAGCTGCAAAATAAGAGGCGGCTGAAGATACTGAGTTACTACTTTCCCCTGCCGGTAATCAGCATAAAGTCTTTCAAATTTCACCTTTTCATGGGCGGAATGCTGATCTACAAACAACAGCTTATCCTCATAAGTAATCAGCCAGTAGGTCTGAAATACCTGTCCTAAAATCCGGAATTTGTCTTTATGCTCCTGCTTTAATATTTTTTCCTCAAATAGATTTAACTGAACTGCAGCTTCTGAAGCTATGGGTAAACTGTTTTTTGGCTTCTGTACTTTATCAGAAGAAATCCTGCTGTTATTTTCTGTCAAAGGATTTACCGTACCGGTCACATAGGATTCTGAAAAAACTGTTTCCTTTAAAAAGGAAATACTATCCTTGGGTTCATAACTGCCTGGTTTTTGTATGTTTGGTTTTTGTATATTTGCTTTTTCAATTCTTTTCTTTTCAAAGGGCTCCGGTACCTGCTCTTTAGGAATGACAGGAGGTACAGGCTTTCTGTTACCCAGATTTTCCTCTCCCATAGCCGGAATCAATTCAGATTCCTTCAATACCTTAGACAGCGCAGAACTGATAAAATCACTATATTGCTGCGGATCAGTTATTCGGATATCCATTTTTGTAGGATGTACATTAATGTCAACCTTTGCAGGATCTATTTGAAAATATAAAATAACAAAAGGAAATTTATGCTGCATTAAAAAGGAACGATAGCCCTCTTCAATGGCTTTATAAAGATAACTGCTTTTTACAAACCTTCCATTAATGAAACAGTTTTCAAAATTTCTATTAGCCCTGTTTAAGCTTGGTTTTCCCAAATATCCGGTAATCTCCATTCCCTCTGTTTTTGCATTGACAGGCAGTAATTCTTTAATAAAATCTCTTCCAAAAATACGATAAATAATTTCTTTTACATCGCCATTGCCTGAAGTATGGAATTTCACCTGTCCATTAGCCAGAAAACGAAAGCTGATTTCAGGCTTACTCATTGCAAGATGTTCACATAATTCAGCGATATATCCTCCCTCTGTCACATTGCTTTTTAAAAATTTGCGTCTGGCAGGGGTATTAAAAAATAGATTTTTTACAATAATGGTAGTTCCTTCAGGTAAGCCTACCTGCTCTAAGCTAATCTCACGGCCACCTTCCATTGTATAATGTACACCTAACATTTCATCCTTTGTTTTAGTCATTACCTCTACCTGGGCAACAGCACAGATACTGGAAAGTGCTTCTCCTCGAAACCCTAAGGAATCAATACGAAACAGGTCCTCAATTGTCCGAATCTTACTGGTAGCATGTCGCAAAAAAGCGTCCCTTATCTGGGATGAGGGAATACCGGAACCATTATCCGTAACCCGAATAAAGGAGGTTCCTCCCTCCTTTATTTCAACAGTAATATTATCAGCACCGGCATCAATGGCATTTTCTACCAATTCCTTTACTACACTGTAGGGACGTTCCACCACTTCCCCGGCTGCTATTTTATCAATGGTAACGGTATCCAGTACCTGAATTTTATTCATAAAAATCCTTTCTAAAAAAATCTGTCTACCAACGATTTTTTAATTTGTTTTGTAACTGATAAAGAGTATTCAGGGCATCCAGAGGCGTTAACGTAGAAATATCAATTTCTGTCAGTTCTCTGATGATATCTTCATCCTTTACCGTATCAAATAAAGACATTTGGCTTAAATCCACCTCATCCAAGTGTCTTGTTTTACTCTTTGTCTGTGTTTGAGGCTGAATAAAAATTGATTGGAGCTTTTCTGTAATATCATGATCCGATAATTGTGCCATGATATCTTTTGCCCTTTGTATTACCATATCAGGAACACCCGCTAACTTGGCTACCTGTATACCATAGCTTTTATCTGCTCCGCCTTTAATTATTTTTCGTAAAAATACAATATCATCTCCCTGTTCTTTTACAGCGATACAGTAATTATTTACGTTATTAATCTTACCTTCCAGCTCAGTCAACTCATGATAATGAGTGGCAAATAAGGTTTTAGCTCCAAGTAGCTTTGTATTACTAATATGTTCAATTACCGACCAGGCAATACTTAAGCCGTCATAGGTAGAAGTTCCTCTTCCAATTTCATCAAGAATCAGCAGGGATTTTGAAGTGGCATTTCTTAAAATATTAGCCACCTCATTCATTTCCACCATAAAGGTACTCTGACCGCTGGCAAGGTCATCGGAAGCTCCCACTCTTGTAAAGATACGATCAACCATTCCGATATTAGCTGTTTTGGCAGGTACAAAGGAACCTATCTGAGCCATTAAAACAATTAAGGCACTTTGACGCATATAGGTTGACTTACCGGCCATATTGGGCCCTGTGATAATAGATACACAATGATTATGATTATCCAAAAAAGTATCATTGGTAATAAACATATCATTTTTGATCATTTTCTCAACTACCGGATGTCTTCCCTCTTTGATATCAATCAGCCCTTTTTCATTTAGCTTGGGACGTACATAACGATTTTGTTCTGCCACGTAGGAGAGAGAACATAAAGTATCTAAAACAGCCAATGCTTTAGCAGTTTTCTGAATTCTTTCCATCTCACCATAAATTCCCTCTTTGATTCTGCAAAACAACTCATATTCCAAAGCATATAATTTATCCTCTGAATTAAGGATACTATCCTCCAATTCCTTTAATCGGGAAGTAGTATATCTTTCTGCGTTGGTAAGTGTTTGTTTCCTGATATAATCCTCAGGTACCATCTCCTTAAAAGAGTTTGTTACTTCAAAATAATAACCGAATACCTTGTTATACTTAATCTTCAGATTCTTAATCCCTGTACGCTGCCTGTCCTCCTCCTCCAGCTGTGCCAACCAGTTTTTCCCCTGAAGCTTAGCTTCTCTTAATTTGTCAACAGTCTCATCAAAGCCCTGTTTTATAATTCCACCCTCTTTAACGGTGATTGGTGGTTCTTCTTCTATGGCTGCCTGAATCAGCAGAGTAATATCCTGCAATCCGTCTAAAGAAGAAATTAAATCTTCCAGATAATTACTTTTTAAATCATTTCCTACAGTTTTTACTGCTGGAATCATTTCCAGGGAATTTCTAAAAGCTATTAAATCTCTGGGATTCACAGTTCCAAAGCTCACTTTAGACAGCAGTCGTTCCAAATCATAAACCGGCTGCAGATATTCCCTTATTTCATCACGTATTATGGGACTTTGACAAAGCTCCTCCACTGCATTTAATCGTTTTTCTATTTCTTCTCTTTTAACCAAAGGCTGTTCCAGCCAGCTTCTTAAAACTCTTCCCCCCATGGCAGTTTTTGTTTTATCCAGTACCCAAAGCAGTGATCCCCTTTTTTGCTTTTCCCGCAGGGTTTCCGTCAGCTCCAGATTTCTTCTGGTAGCACTGTCTAATAACATATAGGCACTGTTAACATAAGGATGTATATGAGTAAAGTGAGCCAGGGGTGTTTTTTGTGTATTATAAAGATATTGTAAAAGAGTTCCGGCCGCAATACTTCCAACCGGAAAATCTCCAATTCCCAAACCTGAAAGATCTGAGGTATTAAAATGCTTCCTTAAGCATTTATGGCAGTTTTCCTCGTCAAAATAATAAGGCTCCAGAGCATAGACAGAAATTCCCAGTCGTCCTTTTAAGTCTTCTAAATCAAGCCCGCTTACCATAAAAGCATCATTACAGATAATCTCTCTGGGAGCATACTTTAAAATTTCATCCAGCAGCTTTTTATTAGTATCCAGTTCTGTTAAATAATAGTCTCCGGTAGTAACATCTGCCACGGAAATCCCGGATTTACCATTAAAATAAGCCACACACATAAGATAATTATTGCTTTTTTCATCTCCTGTTACGGAAAGATTGGTTCCCGGTGTTACAATCCTTGTAACCTCCCTTTTCACCAATCCCTTAGAAAGCTTAGGATCCTCCACCTGTTCACAGATGGCAACCTTATATCCTCTGGCAACTAATTTATTTAAATATCCTTCTACGGAATGATAGGGAACTCCACACATGGGAGCCCGCTCTTCCAGCCCGCAGCTCTTACCTGTTAACGTAATCTCCAGTTCCTTCGTAACTGTTAATGCATCTTCAAAAAACATTTCATAAAAATCACCCAGTCTGTAAAACAAAATACAATCGGGATATTCTTCTTTTGTTTTCAGGTATTGCTGCATCATTGGTGTTAATTCTGCCATTTTTTTATTCCTTTTTACTGTTGTAATTCCTCTGCTCTTTTTAAAGCCTCATCTATATGATTACAGAAATTTGCTTTCCCTACCTTTGATAAGAATAAGGATTTTTTCATTACATTCATAGGCTGTTCATTTACGTGGGATAAGATTAATTGAATTCCTTTTTGCTGACAGCTTTTAAATAATTGCTCCAATGCATTCATAGCAGTGGCATCTATCGCAGTAACACCACGCATCCTCAATATCAGGCATTTATCACCTTCCTGCAAGGAAATATTTAAAATCTTATCTGCCGCACCAAAGAACAGAGGTCCGCTGATTTCATAAACCCTGGTATTAGCAGGCACTTCCTTTAAGCTAAGACTGTCAGGATCATTTTCCTCATCCAAATATTTCCACCCCTGAATTTCTGTTTCCTCACTCATCCGCTTCATAAATAGCAGGGCTGCCAGGATCATACCGATTTCAATGGCAATTACAAGATCAAATACTACCGTTAAAACAAAGGTTGTTACCAGTACAATAATGTCACTTTTAGGCGCTGTTTTACACAGATATACAAACTTTTTCCATTCACTCATGTTATAGGCAACCATAAAAAGAATTGCCGCAATGGTAGGCATGGGAATTAAGGCTGCATATGGCATTAAAATCACCAAAATCAATAATAAGGTAATGGCATGAACCATGCCTGCAACAGGAGTTCTGCCACCATTTTTTACATTGGCAGCAGTACGGGCAATAGCTCCCGTAGCCGGAATACCGCCAAATAAAGCTGAGCCCATATTACCTACTCCCTGAGCAATCAGCTCCATATTGGAACGATGTCTGGAATTTACCATACTGTCTGCCACAACACAGGAAAGTAAGGATTCAATGGCAGCCAAAATAGCAATGGTAAAGGCATCTCCCATCACCTCCCGAACCAATCCAAAGGAAAGTGTAGGAAAGCTGAATGCCGGCAACTGATTAGAGATCGTATAAAGCTCTCCTATGGTATCAGCTTTTAAGCCTAAACCTTTTACCATCCCTATTCCTGCCAATACTGCTATGAGCGATGGAGGAATTTTTTTATTAAATTTAGGGAAAACTATTAAAATTAGTAAAGAAACTACACCTACGATTACTGCCTGCCAGTTAATGGTAGGTAAAAAATGAAAGACTGCCTCCAGCTTTTCAACTGTTTCTATTAAAGGCTCCTCTGTTACTACCTTTAATCCCAGAAAATCCTTAATCTGCCCCACCAAAATTGTTACTGCAATACCGGAGGTAAAGCCGGTGGTTATGGTATACGGAATAAACTTAATCAGGCTCCCTAATCTGAAAAATCCCATTAGTATTAACATGATTCCAGCCATTAGAGTAGCAACCACCAAACCCTCCATACCATTGGTTGCCACAATACCTGCTACAATTGTTGCAAAGGCAGCTGTGGGACCTGCGATCTGTACCCTGCTGCCTCCTAAAAAGGAAATCAGAAACCCTGCCACGATAGCAGTATAAATTCCCTTTTCCGGGGTAACTCCACTGGCCAATGCCAGAGCAATGGAAAGTGGTAACGCAATAATTGCCACTATAATTCCAGCCACCACATCTTTTATAAACTGTTCTTTATTATAAGTTTTCATTACCGAAAACAACTTTGGTTTCAGCTTATCCATTTTGTATCTCTCCTCTTTCCCGTTATACCAATTCTCCCATATAATAAAAGCCTTTACATTCAGTAAGCTTAACGGGTAAAATTTTTCCGATCATGGAAGAATCTGCTTTCACATGTACTGTTGCATTATTACTTAATTTTCCTGTCAGCATGGAAGCATCATGGTTATTAATTTCTTCAAATAAAACAGGTTGAACCTGTCCTGTGATAAGAGACATTCTTTTGGCAGCTACCTGCTGTACTGTTTCCAGTACACGATTAAACTGCTCCTTCACTTCCTCCTCCGATACCTGGTTTTCCATGGCAGCAGCAGGAGTTCCCGTACGCTTGGAATAAATAAAGGTAAAAGCACTGTCATACTCTACTGCCTTAATAACATCTATGGTATGATCTACATCCTCCTTAGTTTCTCCCGGAAATCCTACAATAATATCCGTGGTAATGGAAATATCCGGGATTTCGTTTCTAATATAGGAAGCCAGTTCCAAATAAGATTCTTTCGTATAATGACGATTCATTTTTTCCAGAATAGCCGTGGAACCTGACTGTACCGGCAGATGTAAATGACGGCAGATTTTTTTTGACTTCTTCATTACCTGAATTAATTCTTTTGATAGATCCTTGGGATGAGGCGTCATAAAACGTATTCTTTCCAAGCCCTCAATAGCCTCTATTTTTTCCAAAAGACCGGCAAAGGTAATATTTTCTTCCAGATTTTTACCATAGGAGTTAACATTTTGTCCCAGCAGCATAACCTCTACTACACCGTCTTTTACCAAGGCTTCAATTTCCCGAATAATATCGGCACTGGCACGGCTTCTTTCCCGCCCCCTTACATAAGGCACAATACAGTAGCTGCAAAAATTATTACAGCCAAACATAATATTAATTCCCGACTTAAAAGAATACTTCCTTTCCACCGGAAGATCTTCCACAATCTTGTCCGTATCCTTCCAGATATCGATGACCATACCTTCTTCTTCAAAGGAAGCCATCAGAAGCTCTGCAAACTTGTAAATATTATGTGTTCCAAAAATCAAATCTACATAACGGTAGCTTTGCTTCATTTTTTCAATTACAACATCCTCCTGCATCATACAACCGCATAAAGCAATTTTCATATGAGGATTTTTTTTCTTTTTATTTTTAAGAGCACCCAGTCTTCCGTATACACGCTGATTCGCATTATCACGTACCGTACAGGTGTTATAAATTACAAAATCGGCCTTTTCCTCTTCCTCTATTAGCTGATATCCTACTCTTTCTAAAACTCCTACCAGCTTTTCGGAATCTCTGGCATTCATCTGACAGCCAAAGGTAGTTACACAGCAGGTGGGCTGATGTCCCAATTCTTCTGCCAGCCGGCTAATGTGCTCTTTACATAAATCCATAAAATAATACTGTCTTTCCGGTTCTGTAACCGGAGCTTTGTCTCTAATTGTTAACATCTTTTACTCCATTCTAATTTAGCGAATCTGTCCGTTTCCCATAATAATATATTTATAGGTAGTAAGCTCTTTTAATCCCATAGGTCCTCTGGCATGAAGCTTCTGGGTACTGATACCGATTTCAGCACCAAAGCCAAATTCAAAGCCATCGGTAAATCTGGTGGAAACATTCCAATAACAGCAGGCGGAATCCACTCTGTTCAAAAAGTATTCTGCTGTATCCTTATTCTCAGTAACAACTGCATCAGAATGTTTGGTATGATATTGATTAATATGGTTAACTGCTTCTTCTGTATCTTTCACAATTTTAACAGAAAGAATATAGTCAAGATATTCTTTGTAATAGTCCTCCTCTGTGGCAGGTACTGCCTGGGGAATCAGATTTATCACCTTATCATCGCCACGAAGCTCTACCGAATGCACCTTGTCCAGCTCTTCCTTTAAGTAAGGAAGAAAAGCTTCTTTGATATCTTCATGCACCAAAAGAGATTCACAGGCATTACATACACCTATTCTCTGCGTTTTCGCATTTACCACAATAGAGGCTGCCATAGATAGATCAGCTTCCTTATCCACATAAATATGACAGTTTCCCGTCCCGGTTTCAATTACCGGAATTGTACTGTTATTTACCACCATGGAAATCAGCCCTGCTCCTCCTCTTGGAATTAAAACATCAATATACTGGTTTAAGCGCATAAATTCCTCTGTAACCTTACGATCCGTATCTTCAATTAACTGAATCGCATCCGGTGAAATCATACACTGTTCTAAGGAGCCACGGATACTGGCCGTAATGGCTGCATTTGAAAAAAGAGCATCACTTCCTCCTTTAAGGATTACAACATTCCCTGTTTTAAAAGCCAGCGCGAAGGCATCAGCAGTTACATTAGGTCTGGCTTCATAAATAATTCCTATGACACCTAAGGGCACCCTTCTTTTTTCCAATTTCATTCCGTTTGGCTGTTGCCAGGACTCCATCACTTCTCCTATGGGATCAGAAAGACTTACTACCTGTCTTATCCCATCCGCCATAGACTGAATCCTCTCCCTGGTTAAAAGAAGGCGATCTAACAACCCCTGAGACATCCCTTTTTTTCTTCCTGCCTCCATATCCTTTTCATTCGCCGCCAGGATAGATTCTGTATCTTCGATCAATTTGTCGGCAACAAAAGATAATATCTTATTTTTTTCTTCGGTGCTCAGTTGTTCAATAATATATTTAGCTTTTACGGCAGCTTCTCCCATTATGTTTAACATAAAGCTCTCCTTAACTTATCAATAAATGTGACTCTCAGTAACAATTGTTGCTAATGGATAATCATACCTGTCAACAGGAAGTATTTCCTCCCATCTTTGACATTCAAAGGCAATACCGCAGGTATAAATATTTTCTGTTTTACTCAAATATCTGTCATAGTATCCCTTGCCATAGCCCAAACGGTTTCTCTTGTTATCAAAGGCTGTCATAGGTAAGATCATAAATGCCTTTCTGCTTATGGAATAGGGAACAGTTGTTATAGGCTCCTTAATTTGGTAGCTTCCAACTCTTAAGTCATCTCTGCTTCGTATTCTGTAAAATTCCATTTCTGTTTCATTCAGAACCCTTGGAAAATAAACCTCTTTCTTCCTTTCAAAAGATTCCATAAGAAGCATTTCAGTAGAAACCTCAGAGCCCTTATTGGCATAGAGAAGTATACATTGAGCCTCTTGAAATTCCTTTAAGGAAATAATATTTTGAAAGATTTTTATTTCTGCAGCCTCTTTTTGTTCCGAAGTAAGGCAATCTCTCTTATATAAAATCTGTTTTCTAATGACTTTTTTTGTTTCCAAACTTTTCACCTAAGTTAACTCTGCTTCCATCTTCATTTTCAATGGTGATTGTATTTAACTGGCCTCTCAGATTTGCTCTGATATTAGCCACATATTCACTTCTTAAGGTCTGCTGTTCTGTTTTTTCTTCCTCTGTTAATCCCTCGGATTGGGATTTATGATAAAGTTCATTGATACGTTTAATTTTTTCATCTAAGGATGCCATTTTACTCCCTCCAAAACTCATTAATTTTTATGAAGATTTTCTACGAATTCTACTAACCTGAAATCATCATTTTTGTTGGCTTTAAACAAGGTACCAAACTTTCTCCCATCCATAATTCTATGTATGATTCGAATATCATTACTATTGGCAATAATCATATCAGCTCCCATATTGGTAGAAATCTGAGCTGCAATCATTTTTGTATTCATACCTCCGGTTCCCACACTGCTTCCGGTAGATTTTTTAGCCATATTAAGATATTCCTGGGTTAAAACCTCTACTTCTTCTATAAATTTTGCCTGTGGATTAGTTCTTGGATCATCAGTATATAAGCCATCAATATCTGAAAGTAAAAGTAAAAGATCTGCGCCTGTAAGGGCTGCTACAATTGCTGATAAAGTATCATTATCGCCAATTTCAATTTCATAGGTGGAAACTGTATCATTCTCATTTACTACAGGAATCACTCCCAAATTTAACAGTTCTGAAAAAGTATTTTTCGCGTTATATCTGCTCAGATCATTAATAATGGTGTCTCTTGTAACCAAAACCTGGGCTGCTGTCTGATTATACTCTGCAAACATTTTCTGATAAATCATCATCAGCTTTGCCTGCCCTACCGCTGCACAGGCCTGTTTTAAACCAAGATGACCTGCTTCCTTTTCTATCTTAGAAAGGCCGATTGCTTTTTTTCCTACGGCAATGGCACCACTGGTAACAAGAATTACATCCTTTCCCTGATTTCTCAGATTACATAATTCCCTAACCAATACTTCCATTTTTGTATAGTCAAGATCTCCTGTTTCCTTATGCTGGAGAGAGGAGGATCCGATTTTAATAACAATTCTTTGTTTCCCGGGTATTCCGGTCCGTAATTCACTCATGATTTCTTTCTTCCTTTTTTATGATATTTAAAGCCACCTGTTCCGCTATGAATATTCCGTCCATGGCTGCAGAAGTAATACCTCCGGCATAGCCGGCTCCTTCTCCACAGGGATACAGCCCCCGAAATTCAGATTCACCATATTCATTTCTTAAAATTCGTAAAGGTGAAGAAGTTCTGCTTTCTACTCCTGCCACTACAGCATAATCATCAGCAAAGCCTGGAATTAAATGATGAAAATGCTCCATCCCCTGAATAAAGGATTGATTCAGCTTTTCGGGAAGAATTTCATTTACCTTTGCAAATTCAAATTCCCCTTTGATCTGTGGTTGAAACCCTTCAGGAATTATTCCGCTATGCTCACTCTTCTTTTTAAAATCTTTATAATATTGTACGGGGACCTTACCTCCTGCCAATTGAAATGCTTTTTTTTCCAATTGACGCTGAAAAGCAACTCCCCCCAGCGGTCCCTGATTGGGGTAATCCTCCGGTGTCACAGCCACAATAATGGCACTGTTGGAATTTTTTCCTGCCCGGTCACTGTAGCTCATCCCATTAACAGCCAGATGCCCGTTTTCAGAACTGGCATTTACTACATAGCCTCCCGGACACATACAAAAGGAATAAACACCTCTTCCCTCTTCTGATTTTGCTGTCACCTTGTATTCCGCCGCCATCAGACAGGAAGGACATTCCTTTCCATACTGTCTTTCGTCTATCATTTCTCTTGGATGTTCCACCCGAAACCCTACTGCAAAGGGCTTGGCTGCCATGGGCAGCTGTAATTTATGGCACATTTCAAAGGTATCTCTGGCACTATGCCCCGGAGCTAAGATTACATGTCTGGTCAGAATTTCCTCTCCTGTGGATGTCATTACACCGCATACAGCATTTTCTTCTATTTTCAGCTTGGTCATCTTAGTGACAAAACGAATATCTGCTCCCCAGGTAAGCATCTGCTGTCTCATACTTTTTACTACATCCATCAGAATATCTGTTCCGATATGAGGTTTATTTTCATATAAAATGTGAGCCGGTGCCCCATGATTGACCAGTACTCTTAATACTTCTTTATTTCTTCCGTATTTTTCTTTTACTAAGGTGTTTAACTTGCCATCGGAAAAAGTACCGGCACCGCCTTCACCAAATTGGACGTTAGAATCAGGATTCAGAAATCCTGTTGCCCAAAACGCTTCTACGTCTTTCACTCTTTCTTCCACAGGCTTTCCTCTCTCCAAAATTATGGGACGAAAACCATGCTGTGCAAGAAAATAACCGCAAAAAAGCCCGGCAGGACCCATTCCTACTATTACCGGACGTTGCTGTAATTTGACTGCTGTTTTATAGGGAAAGACATATTCGCTGTCATTAACTGATGTTATATTTTTATCTTTTATAAAAGACAACACCTTATTTTCATTCCCGACTTCTAAGTCTATAATATATTGATAATAAAGTAAAGGCTTCTTTCTTGCGTCCAGGGAACGTTTTATAATCTTCCAGGAAAGTAAAGCTTCTTCTTTTATTCGAAGAGTCTTTAAAAGCTTCTTTTTCAACTGTACCTTTTCATATTCTTCAAATTCCTTCCGATTCAGGCGCAAGGGAATTTCCAGTTTTAATTGTTGTATTCTGATCATGGTTTTGTCCTTAATTTTTTAAATAATCCTTAAAAGCTTTGATTCTTGTAACTCATACTAATCATTTTCATCGTATCCTGCATTAACATGCCAGAAATCCTTCTCTGTCAGGTGGCTGCACTTTTACCTGCGATATATCCGGAGCTCCAGGCCCACTGCAAATTATAACCTCCACATCTTCCATCCACATCTAAAATTTCTCCGCAAAAATATAGACCGGGAATCAGCTTTGATTCCAATTGGCAGGTTACTTGATCCATGGAAACTCCTCCGGCACAAACCTGGGCATTTTCAAAGGGGTTGGTTTCTTCCGGAATAATTGTCCATTTTTTCATCAGTCTTCCTATTTTTAGAATATCATCCAGTGTATAATTTTTTAATGCTTTTGCGGCCTCATATTCTAAAGAGGTGATGAGCATATAGCTGATCTTGTAATTAAGAAAGCCTGTAAAAAACTGTTCTAACGCCAGATCCCTATTGATATTATTCCATCTGGTATTTAAAATTTCTTCCCACTGTTTTTCTGCAAATTCCGGTAAAAAATCGATGGTAGCCTTCCTATCTTTTTTATAATAAGCAGCATATCCCACATAACGGCTTAATTGAAAAACAGGAATGCCGGAAATCCCATAATCGGTAAGCTGAAGCTCTCCTGATTCTGTCAGAGGTTTTTCCCCTTTGATATAAAGTGTAATGGCAGCATGACATCTGACACCGGCAACTTTTTTAAACTCTTTTCCTTTTGCCTTTACCTGAACAAGAGAAGGAACAATAGGAATAATTGTATGACCCAGCTCCTTGGCGTATGTATAACCGGAAAGAGAATCCCTGTTTCTTTCCCCGGCAAAACTGCCTGTAGCCACAATAACCTTATCAAAATATAATTTTTTCTTTGTATTTAAGCTTATTTGAAAGCCTTGTTTCTTTGGAATAATACTTTCCGGAATGGTTTCCGTCAAGATAGTAAGATTCTTAATTTTGCATTGTTGTTCCAATATAGAAAGTACGGTAGAAGCCTGATCAGAACGAGGATAACAATAACCATCTCTTTCCTTTACCAGCATACCCCATTTTAAAAAGAGGGAAATGGTATCTTTTTCACTAAATTGACTAATATAGTTCTTGTATATCCCTTTGTATTGACTTCTATAGTCATCGTCCGTAATATCTTTGTTCGTAAAATTGCACTTCCCATTTCCGGTTGCAAGTATTTTTTTCCCGATGCGTTCTTTTTTTTCTAAAATAGTTACCTCTGCTCCACAATTGGCCGCCGTTATGGCAGCCATAATTCCTGAAGCACCTCCACCAATAACTGCTATTTTCATATCTTGTCCTTTATCTGATTTAACTGGTATAGGATTCCAAAAATCCATATAGTTCATCAATTGTATGAATAAATTTTCCTAAAATTAATTCCTGCTTTAAGGAATCTGATAAAGCTTCAGCATAAATATCCGTAGATAAATATATTGTTTTTTTATCCTCTTCCATTACTACAATTTTCCCATCCTGAACCATTAAATAATAACCGCTATGCTCCTCAGTAAGATTATAATTTTTAGTTATTTTTACTTCCTCTGCTGAAAATCTGTCTAAGGATAAGGAAACAAAGCCTTTTTCCTGATCCTCAAGAGTTGGAGAATACTGGTATTCCTCTAAAGCCTGTTCCAGGGCTGTTCGTGTCATTCCCCAATATTTATCAGGCAAATCAATAGTTTTCTCAGTAATATTTCCTGTTCTTAAATCATGTTCCTCCAATATACATAAGGTATCGCAGGTTGTAATTTTGTCCATGCTATCAGAAACTACCACCATATTTTCTGTTAAAAGTCTACTGTCTTCCTCCATTTTATCATATTTATTCGGATAAAAGTAGTCCACAAATAACATATGAATCAGAAATCCTAAAATAAAAGTTATTAACGGGTAAACAAAATATAAGCCAATACTTTTCAAAATTTTCATAATAATCCATCTACTTTCTTTTTGAATAGTATCAGCTTAAATTATATTAATTATACATTACGTTGAGTCAACTTCAATAATTTACTTAAATATACCATCTGTAAAATTAAGGTAGCTGCCCAAAAAATCATTTCGGCTATTATTATACTAAACGCAGAAATATTAGTATTTAATATCAAGAGCAGCGCTGCCATCTGTACTGTAAACGCAATTAAAAATATGATAAAAACAGGCAGATTTTTCTGAAAAGAGGAAAAAATCCTATAATTATAAGTTGCTACAGAAATTAACACCACCCCTATAGCTCCTATTTTCAACATAGTAACTTCATAGTCATTTACTGTTTGAAATAAGAGATTTAAGAGGAATCTGCCTCCCGCAAATAAAGCAATGGATAAGATCACAGAACTTATCAATACTACTTTTATTTCTTCCCAGTAATATCTTCTGCATAGCTTTATTTTTTCTTGAAAAAAAGTTCTCCTAAGTCTTCCGATTCCGGTACATGTAAACCCTAAAATTACGGTAACTGCCAAATATACCAGTAGAATGATTTTACCATGATAAGAACCGATATAACGTATTCCGTTAATCTTCTGATCCACAGCCAGACTTTTTTGATATAAAGTAAAACTGATAATACGATAAATTTTTAAAAATAGCACAGGAGCCGTAGTAATGATTATCATATAAATCATTTCCTTAATAATAGAACCATACTTTTCAAAAATTCTTGTATCATCCTTCTTTAATAACTGCTGGAAGGACAGCTGATAAATTTTATAAATAACTAGTAATAAACAAAGTGCAACAAGCGCTCCGCTTAACAGTCCAAAAATAACTCCTGCCGCTCCAAATCCTGCTTTAAATGATGCATCAAATAATAAGGCAGATACCTTTTCACCATAGGAATTTAAAATCCCTCCCAGAAGCAATCCCCCTGTGCCGGCCACAACTGCCTCTGCTATTTTGGAATAATGAGTCGGCATTTTGCTGCCCATACCTTCAAAATAACCGCGAAAACTGCCACATAATGCTGCTACCGGTAAATAAATGGTAAATACTTTAAAGCTAATGGCACCTGTCCTTACACCGTATATTATTGGATAAATATAGTGGGATGAAAAATAAATAATAATTCCACTTAAAATAGAAACAGTAACAGATAATCCTAAAGCCACTGAAAATACTCTTACACTATTATGGTATAAATTTTTCTGTACCCTTTTTTTTACCATTTCATAAACAGCTGCCGATATTCCATGAGTCAAAAAAATAGTAGTAAATATATATAACTCCCAAGAAACTGCCAGATAACCATTCCCCTCATTCCCCATAATATTGGCCAATGGAATTCTGAAAAGAAGAAAAATTAAGGGAGCTGTCATTGCTGTTTCCCACACACCTACCCTCTTCTTATTGGCAAATTTATTTCTTTTACTTCTTACGTCTGTCATTATTTCCTCTTTATTCTATAGATTATGCTTCAACTCTATTAATTCCCAAATAAGACAGAAGCATATCCTGTTTTTCATTCATTATTTTTTCATCTTCTTCTGTCATATGATCATAACCGCAAAGATGATACGTACTGTGCGCAATCAGGAACGCAAATTCCCTTTTTTCACTATGACCGTATTCATTTGCCTGAGATTTTATTTTTTCTACAGATATAATAATATCTCCCAGAATAAGCTCTCCCGTTTCCGGATCAAAGTAATCTGCCTCATCTTCCTCCACATGGTCAAAGTTACTGACTTCCTCAAAATCAATATTGGGAAAAGAAAGTACATCCGTCTCTTTATCAATACCTCTGTTATCACGGTTAAACTCCCGGATACCTGCATTATCCGTTAATAATAAACTGATCTGAACCTCATAAGGGCAGCCTTCCTGCTCTAAAACAGCTTCTGCTACCTGTTCAAAAACCTCCTTCCAATCAAAGGTAAAGTTAGTTCCTGTTTCATTTTCACTATAAAAAGTCATGATTGCTACCTCCTCCTGTCTATTGATAACTTTTAACTATTTCGTATTTTTTCTGTTACCTCTGTGTTTCTGACCTGACTGTTCTTTGGCTTCATACACTTCATAGGCCTTAACAATCTTTTGTACTAAAGGATGACGTACCACATCTTTACTGGTCAAATGGCAAAAGGCAATATCTTCTATCTTGTGTAACACCTTTAAGGCCACATCCAGGCCCGAGGTAACGGAAGGAGCCAGGTCCTTCTGAGATGCATCACCTGTAATAACCACCTTAGAGCCAAAACCGATTCTTGTTAAAAACATTTTCATTTGTGCCGGCGTAGTATTTTGTGCTTCATCCAGAATAATAAAAGCATTATCTAAGGTTCTTCCTCTCATATAAGCTAAGGGAGCTACCTCAATTAAGCCTTTTTCCATATTCTTTGTAAAGCTTTCTGCTCCCATAATCTGATAAAGCGCATCATAAAGAGGTCTTAAATAAGGGTCTACCTTACTTTGAAGATCTCCCGGAAGAAATCCCAGCTTTTCTCCTGCTTCAATGGCTGGTCTTGTGAGAATAATTCGTTCTACCTCATTATTTTTAAAGGCAGTGATTGCCATGGCCATGGCAAGATAAGTCTTTCCGGTACCGGCCGGACCCATTCCAAAAACAATCATGGAGTTACGTATGGCATCAACGTATTCCTTTTGTCCCAATGTTTTAGGCTTAATGGGCTTACCTGAGGTTGTATGACAAATTAAATCACCATCTATGGAAATCATGGTATCTGCCTTTTCTTCCATACACATGGCAATCCCATAGTCAATGTTTTGCTCCTGAATGGTATTTCCTCTTTTGGAAAGCTCCCATAATTCCTTTAAAACCTTTTCTGCTCTTTCAGGGCCTGAGCCATTCCCTAAAATTTTTATTCCTTCATCACGATTGATAATGGAAACCTGAAAAGCACGTTCTATTTTTTTTGCAAAATAATCAAATTGTCCAAAGATATTCCTGCTATGTTCTAACGGAATCGGTAAAAATATTTCATTCATTCCGATAATTCTTCTCCTTAAATACTTCTCTGACTTTTAATTTCCCCTCAAGAGAAACCGAAATAGGGTCGTTCTCTATTTTAACATTTTTTTCAATAATTTGTACCCCTTTTTCCTCCAAACTTTTGATTATTTTATGGAAATCATCACGTAGTATTCCTTCCGCTTCTTTTCTCTGATATTTTTCTCTATATAATAAATAATCACGATAATTTCTTTCTATAATTTTAAAATCGGGAAATAAAATCTTAAAAAAATAGGGTGTAATTTCCTCTTCATAATAATCATATTGTAAAAAAGGAAGCTGATTATCATTAAGATTCACTACTGATTTTTTCGTATATAATATATATTTTTTTAATTCTTCTCCCGAATATACTTTAGTTTCGTATTCCAATAATATTCTCTGACTGACCGGAATTTCATATACTATGGTAACGTCACCTTTTGCTGCTACCGGTATTTTCTTAACTTCCGTTCCATCTTCCGTAGGAACCTGACGAACACCTTCTATCAGTATTGCTCCCTTTTCCACAACCTCTCCTACAGAAACAAGCCTGGTTCCCTCTCTCACCAGTATACTCTCTATTTCTCCTGATTTTTCTGCAACAATATCACTTTGACTGAGATTTTCCTTTATCGGATTATAGGTATCATTTTCCTTGATACGTACTTTCAAAGTAGTTCCTTCAACGCTTACAGAAATCCAGGTAATATCATAAAATTCTTTTCTAAGCTTTTTCTCCAGCTCATCTCCCTTAATTTCTTTTAAAGGCATTCGATAATATATCCCTTCCTTTTGAAGAAATTCATAAATTAGATCTGTGCTGACTTTAAAATTCCCGTCAACCTCAATTTTCCAAAGGAATTGGGAAAATAAGGGAATTATCATTATAGCTATACTTAGGAATAATATAAATATTTTTTTAGAGATAATATTTTTTAACTGAAAATACCATCCTGTCTTTCTTCTAATCCTTACTTTTACTTTGGCTTTATGTATAATATGGTGCAGAAGAAAAAAATCTTTTGCCTTTATGCTGCATATCATCTGTTCTTCTTTCTTCACAATATTTAACAATGTTATTCCGTGATAAGCACTCAGATTAAGAAAACGTTCCAAATCCTTTCCGACGACCTCAATATCTAAAACAGCTATTTTTAACACCTTTCCACCTCTCAATTAAAAGTGATTTCCTTTATTCTTCCATAGATATTCAGCTCATCCTTTGTATATAAGAGGATTTGTAAGTCTTCACCACAGATACAAATAATATAATCCTTACATAGGATCCGTATTTGTTCAGTTGAAACCTCCAATACCTTCTTTAAATTATCAATCCTAAGCTCACGGTTTCCTGTAAGCGATAAAATAGGAACTCCCAAAAGAATATCTTTTGGGAGTTCACAATAATCAGCTATTTTTTCTTTTTTATTTAAATAATTTTTACCCATATTTCAGTATATGAGTCAGGAGATTAATTATAACCTAATTCTCCATAATTAACAGTAAACTGCTTATAAAAAGGCAGGGACCTTAATCTCTGGGAGAATCATAGGCTTCTTCGTTTGTTATCTCATGGTATACCCTATAAATCCATCCTGCCGGAATTCCTTCTGCCGTCAAAGGTACTCCCAAAGATTTATCATACCGTATTCTATCCACCAATATATGCTTGCTGGTTTTTGATAGAATTCCGGTTCCCTGATTTTCTTTAATCCCGGAAACATCAAAATTCATATTCTTAAACCTGCCAAAGGTTATCTGATTGAACAGAGGTGCTTTCATACCATAAATCTCAAATCCGTTACCATCTATTATTCCTGTAAAGTTTTCAAAATAGTAACCATTCTGATAGGGAAGCTGACTCATATCTATATGGGCTGTCAGCTTTACATAGACTGGTTTATTAGATTGTAAAATCTCTGCCAGCTGTTGTGCTGTACTTACTTCCCCTGTTTTGGGTAACTCATAAATATTACCATCAGTAAAATCATTGGTAGCTCTTTTTACAGTCTGATAATATATTTTCTTTAATTGAGTGGTGTTTCTAACCCAGGTTAGGCTTCCGTCCTGGCGCAACGCTTCTGCAAATTGACTAATTACCTCATCTGTATTAAACCAGGGTATCTGAGAAAGCTTTTGCTCTACTTCAGTATAACGACTCTTCTTATACTTATCAAAATCAGTATTAGGATCTCCTGTAATCTGCCGTAAAGCATCTAGGTCATTAGCACTCTTTCCTGACAGCCAGGTCACAAAACCATTTTCATAACCTGCATATCCAAGCATTTCATGACTGAAGCCTTTAAAGGAAGCTTCATCAGCAGAGCCGGTAGGATTACTGGGCTGATACCATTTAATATTCCAGAAGCTTTCCACATAATAGCCTGCCATACTACCACTAAAAGACTGGGATATAATTGACAGCTTGTTATAAATTAAATCATCAATAGTAGTCAACTTCATATCTGAAATTGTCTGTTCCGATAATTTACCATAAGATAAGCTCATAGTACTTCCACCGGAGGATTCGTATGCTTTTACAACTACCTTACTCTGTTCCTCAGGTGTAAGTGTAAGGAAGGCTTCTGCAATCAGATAGTCTAACACATAGTTTACATCAAACATATCTTTATAGTAATCCTTAAGTTTTTCCGGTGTATTAATACGTTCCGGTGACAGATTGACAATTACATCTTCCTTATAATCAATTTCCTTACTCAGGTTAAAGCTCATGGTACCATCATAGAAATCCTGTGCAAGAACACCATCTGCATGGTACTCTGCCTGTTTGACGTTTCTTCTTCCATTTCCTAAATAGAACAATGTTCCATCTTGTGAATGGGCATTCTCATGAGTAAAAATTCTGAATCCTACATATTCACCAAGAAGACTGGTATCTACAAAAAATGTTTCTGAACCATCCCAGGTATAGGCTGCTGACTGAATATCTTTCCATCTGTCAACCGATTCATAGACCCATTTATATACCGGCTCCTGGGAAACGCCTGATTGCTGTGTTCCACTATGGGCAGTACTCTTAAAGTCTTTTGCTGTATCATAATTTATAATTACTCTACTATTTAATTCCTCACTTGCTCCGGGAACAATATTCACTATGGAACCAAAATAAGTTCCAAGCATTCGGCAGAAGTTATCTAAGGTTGCTTCCATCGCCTTTTTTGACTGCTCTGTATTAGCAGAATGATACCTATTAATTGTACTTATAAATATCTGGGAAGGAGCTGAGATTAAAATCATGTCCTCCTGAGGAGCTGTAAGCACCGGCAATAAAATACTCTTTTCTCCATATAGCCTGGTGATATTTTCCCAGATACGATAACGAAGATCCGTGGGATTTACCATCTGTAATGCCGTCTGTTCCCGATACATTCCATCATAGCTTTCTAAAAACCATTCATTAGGATTCGGATATCCTGCCACTTTAATCATATTTTCTAAAAAAATATATAAGTTATCTGCAGTTCTTGGCTGTAGATATTTTTCAAAGAACTCATATGTCTGGTGAGTATTAGACTTATCCCCCTTTACTACACTTTGCACTAATACGTCCTGTGTTAATAATTCTGACAGCTTTTCTCCATCAAAATAAAGCAATAACGAAGGATTTAGACTTCCAATTTCAAAATCATACCATTTATTTATGTAGTTATAGGTATACAACAACTGAGGAAGCTCTTCCTGAAGCTTAGCTTTCAGGTTATTTTTCAAAGCTACATCCTTTATATAGAAAGGATAATCTTCCTGTGAAATCATTTGTAAGGTAACAAATTCATCTAAACGGGTCGCTGTTTTTTCCTCATAATAATCCTTATACTGACGACGATCAGCAGTACTTGTTACAGGATCTAAATTGGTTGCATAGGTATAATTTCTTACTATATTTAAAATTTCCGTTTTTATACTTTCATCCGGATTACTTACATATTTATCAAAATGATAAGTAATTGCAGGATTGGTTGAACGGTATATAGCTACCAGTCCATCTGCTGTATAAGCATGAGTCAGTGAAATCTCTTTCCTACTGCCATCTGTAAATTCAATCAGTATTTTAGCTAAGCTGTCTTCTTCCCCGGATACTAATCCTGCAACATACTTACCGTCCCGGCTGATAGGATAAATTCGCTCAATCTGCTTATTAAGTAAATCAGAATCAGTTAAATTATTTCCGGCTTTTACCAACTCAGCCCTATCAAGAGCATAGGCAAGCATGCTTAAGTTCTTGTATGCTTTTGTCCGTTCTCCATTATATCCGTCTATCTGAGCGAGACCGGCTAAATAAGGATCTTCCTGCCCGGAGGTGTGATACAACTCCCAAGCTTTCTCAGGCAGTCCCAATCCTGCCATAGTACTTTGATCCATGGATGTTACGGTCATAATCCCATTAGCTGTATTGGCAACAACTCCCGTACCTACTATCTGAGAAATATTAGAAACAGTGCCTAGCTGATCCTTAAAACCTGCAATGCCATTACACATTCCTTGGGCATAAGCAAGAGATTTCTCCAGGATTCCGGCAGCAGTATTACTGGGACCACCAATAAGTCCCCCATTTCCGGTTGATGCAGGTGCATTGATAACGACCTGACTGTAACAGTTCTTAATAGAGGTTTTAGTACCGTTGGCATTTGTCGATCCTGCATAATGCACACCAGAAATACCGCCGATTTGTGCACCTTCATTTCCCTGGCGACTTCCCTCTAATTTCCCGATAACACTTACCTTTTCAATGACTGCTCCGGACTCAGTTCTTCCAGCCACACCACCTATTGTATGTGAAGCCTTAATGCTTATATTTTCCACACTGGAATTTTTAATACTACTGTTATAATAAACTAATGATGCAATGCCTCCTACGGTATCAGCCTCAGGAGAATCAATAACAGAATCAATAATTCTAATATTTTCAACGGTAGCCTTGGTCATCGTTACTACCAAGATGCTATTTTTCCCCTGAATATTTGCATCCTGAATATTGAGGTTCTTCACAGTTGCACAATATAAATCATCGAAGAGAGGTACCTTCAAATTATATATAGTATGTCCGTTTCCGTTTAGAGTACCTTCAAAATAATCAATAACAAAGTTATTTTCTTTCGTGAAGGCAGAAGCATCTAAATCCTTTGTCAATGTAATATTTGTTTCACCTGAATTAACAGCATCGCATAACTCCTGGACAGAAGCAATTCCAATGGTTACATTATC
>JAFYWD010000089.1 GCA_017558205.1 Lachnospiraceae bacterium
TATATGCCGATATGGCTCAATTGGCAGAGCAGCTGATTTGTAATCAGCAGGTTAACGGTTCGAGTCCGTTTATCGGCTTAATCCGAAAGGGTTTTGGACCTTTAGCTCAGTTGGTTAGAGCAACCGGCTCATAACCGGTCGGTCCTGGGTTCGAGTCCCTGAAGGTCCATTTTAAATTTAAAAATATTATAAGGCCCAGTGGCTCAGTTGGTTAGAGCGCCGCCCTGTCACGGCGGAGGTCGAGGGTTCGAGTCCCTTCTGGGTCGTTAAGACTACAGTCTTATAGTTAAAATTTCCCAGGGATCATAGCTCAGCTGGGAGAGCACCTGCCTTACAAGCAGGGGGTCACAGGTTCGAGCCCTGTTGGTCCCACTACCGTAATAACGGTTATGCCGCAGTGGCGGAACTGGCAGACGCACAGGACTTAAAATCCTGCGGGACTTATACTCCCGTACCGGTTCGATTCCGGTTTGCGGCAGTAAACAGATTAGAGAATGTTGTTTATCAACATTCTCTTTTTTTTATCTAAATCCTAATAATTGGATTATCCTTATGGTAGAAATAAAAAGAAAGAAATGATGGTAGACTGGTTCGGTATTTTTTATTTACATTATCAATTATAAAGGCATAAATTATATGAAATGGTAAACAAATATAAAATATTAAATATGATAATTTATGATACAGTTTTTCATTAAATGACAAATAAGGATAGGAAAAATCTGAGAAATAAGGTATAATTAGTGATTATAGGTATTGAAGTTAAAATAATATTAATAAATATCACTGAGATTCTATGGGGGCAGAATTATGAAGGATATAAAAAAGATTATGGTAGGTCAGCTGCAAAAGGTGACTATTATTGTAATTATAATAATAGCAATAGCATCCACCATATTACAGATGACAATAGATAAGAAAAATGCAGTAAACCAGTCTAAAAGCTATTTTGAGCTAATTGAGCAGCTCATATTGGAGAATGATTCGGAAGCCAAATCAATAGAAGAATCCTTTGGTCAAAGGCAGATTTCTGCAGCTGAAATCGTTGCTAATTTATTAGATATCAATCCGGAAAAGAAAGAAGATACTCTTTGGTTAAAGGATTTGGCTTATTTGGTAAATGTAGATGAAATTTTATTTTTTGATGAACAGGGAGTTTTTATAGGTGGAACCCATAATAAATATCAAGGTCTTACCTTTGATGAGGGGGAACAGATTTCTTATTTTCGTCCCATGTTAAAGAGTAAATTTTTGAATTTGTCTCAAGATGAAATGCCAAGAAGTATCGATGGTAAAAGTTTTCGATATGCTGCTTCGTGGAGCATAGATAAAAGCTTTATTATCATGGTAGGAACAGAAGGAAATAAATTTGAACAGATTACGGAACGATTCGAATTATCTTATATACTAACCATGCTGAAAGCAAATTCCAGTCTTCTTCTTTATGCAACGGATGATACCGGAAATAATATCATTGCATCTACGGGAAAAAGTGATATCGGAAAGAATATGGAAGATTTAGGTTATGAAACAGATAAAGTTAGGGGAGAAATTCCTTATTATTCCAAAATACATGATAAGTATTATATTTCTGTATCAACAAAGATTACAGATAAATATTTAATATGCAGTACACCTGTAAACGAGGTTTATAGGGATATTATTCCGGGGATTATGGAAATTGGTCTTTTATTATGTATTATAGCCTATATTATGATTAGCGCTGTGGTTAAGTATGTAGACCGATTGGTTATTAGAAATATTCGTAAAGTAAACCAAAATATGGAATCTATCGCTAACGGTAATTTTGATATAGCAATGGATATAAATAACAGCTTTGAATTTAATGAACTAAGCACTTATATTAATGAAATGGTTACTCATCTGAAGGCAAAAAGTCAGGAGAGAGAACAGATTTTTTCCATCGTATCCCAGCATTCCAATAAAACTCTTTATCGATATGATTTAAAGGAAGGAAGAACCTATCCCTGGGATGCTGAAAATGCAAAGAATGATGTTTTATCACACTTATATCAAAATGAATATTCGGAAAGCAGTGTAATAAATAATGAATATATTCTTCCTGAGAGCTTTGAGGATGTAAAACAATTTTTTGTAGGTATTCATAGCGGAAAGCCTAATGGCGAAACCAAGATCCATCTGAAACAGCTTACGGGAGAAGCAAGATGGTATCATTTTAAATATACCACGTTATTTGAAGGAAAATTTCCTCATTCTGCCTTAATTTCCATTCAGGATATTACAGAACAGCATGAATTTGAAATTGCCTACTCTCGTCAGGTACAGGCCATGGAAGGTGATATACAGGAGCATTTATTGGTAATAGAAAGTAATCTTACGGAAGACAGCATTGATAAGATTTATGGACAGCTTGCAGAGAAGCTGGAAGAAATTAAAGGTCGTAATCATAACGATATAGGTCAGTTTTTGAGGACTAATGTGTTTGCAACAATTGATTCAGAAATCGGAAGAAAGCTGTATGATATTAATAGCCTTAGAGAATTGTATCTGACGGGCATTCGGGAGTATAGCAATGAAGTACAGGTTGAATTTCATGGTGGTAAGGAAGGATGGGTGATAATTAAGATTCAGATTATTGAGGATCCGTATAATAAACATCTGAAAGCCTTTACTTATATTCAAGATGTAACTGAAGAAAAAGAAAAGCAGAACATGATACGTAAAAAAGCAGAAATTGATGCTATGACAGGATTGCTTAGAAAGAGTATCGGCCAAATGTATGTAGAAGAGGAGCTGGCAAAAGAGAAGGAATACGGCGGTATCTTAATTACCCTTGATCTGGATGATTTAAAGGGAATTAATGATAATCTGGGACATGATGAAGGAGATAAAGCCATAATAGGTATTGCGAATATCCTTAGAACACATTTCCGGAAGGATGATATCCTGGTAAGAAATGGAGGAGATGAATTTATGGTATTCCTGCCGGGTTCAGCAAAATCGGTTAAAGCAGTAGAACAATCCATGTCCTCACTTTTGAAAAAATTATCTGAGATTTATATAGGAAAAAATGAAGAGAGAACTATTCATTGCAGTGCAGGATGTGCGGTAGAAATATTTGGAGTAGATAATTTTGACAGCTTATTTAAAAAAGCAGATTTAGCCTTATATCATGTAAAGAGAAACGGAAAGAATAATTTTGCCTTTTACGAACCGGCTATGGAACAGGAAGACTACGAATTCAGAACTATGAAGTTAATGGCAATAGAAGAAAGAAACAGAATGGATCAGCATGATATGGAGAATATGGTGGCAATGATTATTAAGGTATACCGTGTAGTAATCATGTTTAATTTAAGTGAAAATACTTATACCATATTGAAGGCGAAAGATTATCAACGCTTGGAAGAGATGCCAAAGAAGGGAATAATAGAAGATTTTGTAAAAGAGGCAGCCCATTATGTAGAAGATTACGAACTGCCCTTGTTCTATAAGACTATAAGTAGAGATTATTTATTAAAAAAATATCATGAAGGTAGTGAAAGCCTTTTATTTAAATTAAGGGTCAAAGGTAAACATTCCTCTCAGCTGATGAAAAATAGTATTTTATTCTATAAAAATGAAAAAGGTGATGAATGTGCCTTTAATCTTCTGTCAAAGTAGTAAATAATAATGTAACAGGAAGCCAAAGGCTGAACTGTTACATTATTATTCAATTATGTGGCTGCCCCAGTTGCCAAAATGCAATGGCACTGGCGGCAGCCACATTTAATGAGTCAACGCCATGGGCCATAGGAATTTTTACAATATAATCGGAAGCTTGGATGGTACTATCTTTTAATCCTGTACTTTCAGAACCCATAAAAATTGCAAGCTTTTTTTCTGCTAAAAGTTCGGGGGAAGTAATAGAGACAGAAGTATCAGTAAGTGCCATAGAAACAAGCTTAAAGTCTGATTGTTTTAAATCATCAATATAGCTATCAGAAATAAAAGTCCATGGGATTTGAAAAACTGTCCCCATACTTACCCTGGTGGATCTTTTGTAAAGAGGATCACAGCAATCACTGGTAAGCAAAACAGCCTCCATATTAAGAGCAGCTGCAGAACGGAAAATAGCACCGATATTGGTTGGATTCATAATATGCTCTAATACTACAATTCTTTCAAAAGAGCTGCAAATTTCTCTATAAGAAACAGGTGCTTTTCGTTTAAAGACTGAAAGCATTCCACGAGTCATAGGGAAACCGGTTATTTTTGAAAGTAGTGAAAGATCTGCAGTATAAATAGGTATGGAAGGAAAAGATACTAAAATAGGATGAGGATCCGGGAACAAATATTTATGTTCAACTAAAAAAGAAATGGGTTCATATCCTGCATTTATAGCTCTTTGTATAACATTTGGACTTTCTGCCAGAAAAAGTCCGGTATCAGGCTCATAGTAGCGTAATAGCTGTACTTCCGAAAGTGTAGTATAGAAGGAAAGTTCCGGAAGTGATAAGTCAAAAACAGGTATAATATTCAACATAATCTTTATCGTATAGTACGATTCCTCCTGAATTATTTTACAAAATTATTATAGTTAGTCAAAAAAGAACAGTCAATAAAGAACAGAAGGATTAATTAGCAGAGCAGATTGTAATTTGGCAAAATCAAGGGAATGTAAATAAACTTTTTTGATAATAAATACCAAATAAAAGTACTCAAAAAAATAAGATTAAAGCAAAAACTAAAAAATATAAAAAATATAATGAGTAAAAATAATATAAAAACAAATTAAATATTCTGAATAAAATTATAATATATAATGAATAATCAGACGATATATAATTTGAATATAGGAAGGAGGATGTAATATGGCAGATGGATATTATCGGATACGAGGAATATCAGCTATAGATGTTAATAACATCAGTGTGGAAAAATACGGCTCTCGTGATAAACCTCCCAATGGCAGAACCAGTGAAAATAGAGAAGAAAAAAGAAGGTACCATGAAGTACAGGCAGAAAAGGAAATGAATATAAAAGTAAATCAGAAGCAAAAGATAAAGGAGTTTTCCTTACAGGAACATATGGAAATTATGAGTTGGAACGGAAGAAAAATGAATAGTTTATTAAAACAATAAGAACCCTCGTTTATATGAAGCGAGGGTTCTTATTGTTTTAATCATCATAAAAATCAGCTTAGTTTGGTAACATTAATCCAGGAAAGAAAACCGGAGTATTCTTCCAACTCTTTAATAGTTAATGCAATAGCACTGTTAGAGCTTCCACAGGCAGGATAAACAGTAGAAAAACGTTTTAAGGATTCATCAAGATAAACTTGGACTCCTTCTTTAATACCAAAAGGACAAATACCGCCAACACTATGTCCTATAAGCTCTTCAGCATCATCTGCTGTGAGCATTTTTGCCTTAGTGCCAAATTGTGCCTTATACTTAGGATTATCAATTTTGGTATCACCGGCGGCTACTATAAGAATGACCTTGTCCTCCACATAAAAGGAAAGGGTTTTTGCAATTTCACATTCACGGCAACCTAAGGCAGCTGCAGCTAAAGTAACGGTAGCGCTGGAAACCTCAAATTCCTGAATTCTATGGGTAATACCAAATTTTTCAAAATAAGATCGTACTCTTTCAATAGACATAAATAACCTCCTAAAAAATGTTACTGTGTTACAATATCACAATAAAGTAGAGGATTCAATAAAAAGATATTTATATGTAAACAGGAGATTAAGCTATAACAATAAATAAATATTTTTAAGCAATATAAATATAAAAGCTTAAGAAAATATAAAATATAAATAAAAAATAAAAAAAAATAAAGAAATATAAAGAAAACTTCGGAAATATATTGAATACTTATAAATAAAATAGTATAATAAAGAAAATTTACTAATAATTCATCCGGTTAAAGTAAATTTAAAGAATAATAGGCATTTTTTCCCAAGAGGTAAAATGAAACAGGTCTTCGTTGTTCAACGGAGACCTGTTTCATTTTTGGCAGTTTAACAGAAAATTTATCAGGGATCTGATTTTTAAGGAGATAAACAGTATAAGACATTTCTGAAGGAAATGAAGATAGAGTAAAAAAGAAAAGATAAAGTGAATGGAAGAATAGAATGACAAAAATAAAAGATAAAGTGAATGGAAGAATAGAACGACAAAAATAAAATAAATAATAAAATAACAATCTAATAATATAAAAAAATAATTATATTTAAAAAATTTAAAAATAATTAAAAAATAGATTGACAATAATAAAGCGGTATGGTAGTATTAACTTAACAACAAAACAACTTCAAAAAACCTAATCAATGACGAGAAAGTTGGTTAGAAAATACTTAAAAGGTGTTTCGTTGAAATAGGAGGATTGGAGGTATAATCCAATGGGACCGATCAATAATTTTAATCAATATGACAGTGGTAGTGCATAGCAGTTCCCAACAAGAAAGTTCTTTTAAGTGCTGAGATGGCCGGAGTTATTAACAGAGGTTGGCTAAATATTTTTTTAACAATCTTTATAACATAACAATTTAAAAGATATATAGTAGCTGGCAGTCATATTGAATGTATACCACCTTAGTTTAAAGAGTAAAATAAGTGTAAAGAAATTTGTTTTACAAGGTTTTACTTTAAATTATAAAAACAAAAATCTATATTAATACTTTCTAAGTGAGCAGGAGTTTACGAGTTGGGAATAAAAATAAAACATTAATCATAGATTGGATTAAGTTACAAAAAGAGTAAAAGATAAGAAGAATAAGATTAATCAAGAATAATTAAAATGAGAATGATTGGTTTAGTGCAAGATTATCTTTTACAGAAAGAGGAAAAACCATTGAACACAGAATTTAAGTAGGGACCACTAAATGTAAATCTACACTTTAGTGGTCCCTTACTTTTGGGAAATTTTTAGTTTGCCGAAATCAAATGGGTGTAAATAACTTTAAGCTATGGCAGAATAGTTTCCATCCCCATTTTTTGAACAGTCATTCCACAATCTTCATAAAATCTTAAAGCACTTTCATTGAAAGACCAGACATTAAGAGTGATATTATAATAATTTTCCTGTTTGGCATATTCATATACATAATGATAGAGTTGTTTCCCTACCCCTTTTTTTCTGCACTCTGAATGAACACAGATATCATCAATATACAGTGTTTTGACATCCGTAAGAACATTATGATTTTTTTCCTGTTGATGAATACAAAAGGCGTGGCCAAGAACCCTTTCATTTGCAGTTTCATCTACAGCAACAAATACAGGACGATCCGGCTGAAGCAATAAGTTTTCTAATTCAGGGGCAGTATATTTTTGTTTTCCGTATTGAAACAAATCAGGGCGTCCCAGGTGATGAACCAGACAAACCTGTTTTAGTAAATCCATGATACCGGGGATATCTTTTTTGGAGGCTTTTCTTATAATCATTTTTCTCCCTTCTGCCATCTGCAGGTGACGGCAAAGTAAAAATAATAATATTAAAATATATTTACAGAAGGTGAACTCCTCTGCTATCACAGAGATTAATGGTAGCCTCCGGCCACAAAGAGGATTGAACTTCACCAATGTGAGCTTTTCTTAAAAAGAACATGCAAATTCTGGACTGACCGATACCGCCACCTACGGTATAAGGAAGCTCTTTATTTAAAATTGCCTTTTGGAAGGGAAGCTCGGCGCGATCCATGCATCCTGACTTTTCTAACTGTTCTTTCAGACTGTTCTCATCTACACGGATACCCATAGAGGAAATTTCCAGAGCAATATCTAAAACAGGATAGTAAACAAGAATATCAGCATTCAGCTTCCAGTCATCATAATCCGGGGCGCGGCCATCATGAGGCTCTCCATTTGCCAGCTTATCTCCGATTTGCATCAGACAAACTGCTCCCTTTTCCTTGGTAATGGCATATTCTCTTTCCTTTCCCGTTAAGTTTGGATACATTTCTTCCAGCTGCGAAGTCGTAATAAAATAAATATCGTGGGGAAGAATTTCCTCAATATAGTCATAGCGGATAGCCATATATTTTTCAGTTTTTCTTAATACCTTATATACGGTTTTAACGATTTCCTGAAGCTTATCCATGGTACGCTCTTCCTTGGAAATAATCATCTCCCAGTCCCACTGATCCACATAGATAGAATGAATATTATCAGTTTCCTCATCTCTTCTGATAGCACTCATATCAGTATAGAGGCCTTCGCCTATGGAAAAGCCATACTTTTTTAATGCGTAACGTTTCCATTTTGCAAGGGAGTGAACAATTTCGGCTTCATAGTCATTTTGTTCTTTTATTCCGAAACGAACAGGTCTTTCGTAGCCATTTAAGTTATCGTTAAGACCTGATGCGGGATCAACAAATAATGGGGCAGATACACGGAGCAGATTTAAACGTTCTGCCAATAAATTTTGGAAAAAATCCTTTACTGTTTTAATACCTACCTGAGTATCATGTAAACTTAAGGCAGATTCATAGCCTTCTGGAATTATGTTTTTCATAATCTCCTCCTTTTTATATCAGATTTAATCGTTTTATAACTATTGAATACTTACATCAATTCATAATAAAACAGAATAAAAAAAAGGTCAATGAAACAAGAGAAAAAGGAGTAAAAAACTTCCCCCTTAAATAGAAAAAGAAAAGGTGTTAGGATTGAGTAAAATATAGTAGAAAGAGGGGAGTAATTAATGAACAAAAATAAAACAAGTAAAATTCCCAAAAAGCTTTGGTTAGTAATTTCCCTGGCTGTAGCATTGGTTTTATGGACTTTATTATCTTTAAATGAGAAAACTGCCCGTAGTTTTCCAAATATTGTAATGGTAATTAAAGCTATCGGAACAATGAATGGCAGGGGAGTTCTGGGAAAGGATATTTTAAGCAGCCTGATTTCAGTAGTGGCAGGCTTTGCCCTGGGTTTTGTACTTTGCCTGCCTACAGCGATTTTAATGGCCTGGTACTTACCGGTTCGAAATATTATTGAACCCTGGATTCAGTTTATTCGAAACATTCCACCTTTGGCTTATGTACCGTTGATTGTTTTGTCCGCAGGCGTAGGAAGAAAGCCTCAGATTATCGTAATTACTATAGCTACCTTCCTTATTATGACGGTAACCATCTATCAGGGTGTTCTTAATGTAGATGAAACCTTGATTAAAGCAGCGAGGGTGTTGGGAGCCACTGATAAAGATATCTTTTTAAAGGTAATTGCACCGGCAACCCTTCCATTTATCATCACAGCAATCCGTTTGGGAAGTTCTACAGCTCTTACCACACTGATTGCGGCAGAATCCACAGGGGCCGTAGCAGGACTGGGAATGAGAATTCGTTCCTTAAATAACAGCTTTGAATCAGAACCTATGTTGCTTTATATTATTATTATTGGTATTATAGGTATGCTGGTAGAAAAATTCGTAAAATATATTGAAAGGAGATTCACAGGATGGCAGGAGAAGAGAGAAGCGTAAAAGTAAAGATAGATAATGTGAAAAGAATCTTCAATACCAGAAATGGTGAAATGGTTGCCTTAAACGGTGTAAGCCTTGACATCATGGAAAATGAGTTTATCTGTGTAGTCGGTCCTTCGGGTTGCGGAAAATCTACCTTACTGAATATTATCGCCGGATTATTGGAGCCCAGCTCCGGAAAAGTTTATTGTGACGGTAAAGAGGTTCAGGGAACAGGAACCGAGCGTGGAGTAGTATTTCAGCAGTATGCCTTATTCCCTTGGATGACAGTGAAAAAGAATGTTATGTTCGGCTTAAATCTTCAGGGTATTAAAGGAACGGAAGCAGAAGAAATTGCCATGAAATACATAAAAATGGTTCAGCTTGAGGATTTTGTTAATCATTACCCTAAGGAATTATCCGGTGGTATGAAACAGCGTGTAGCAATCGCCAGAGCCTATGCAGTAAATCCCTCCATACTCCTTATGGATGAACCTTTCGGAGCATTGGATGCCCAGACCAGAACACAGCTTCAGTCAGAACTGCTGGAAACATGGGAAAAAGAGAGAAAGACCTGCTTCTTTATTACTCATGATGTAGATGAGGCCATTATTCTGGCTCAGAAGGTTATTATAATGAGTGCCAGACCTGGAAGAATTAAAGAAATAGTAGATATTAATATCCCTTACCCCCGTACTCAGGAGACTAAGATGTCCAAAGAGTTTTTAGATTTAAAAAATCATATCTGGGGTCAGGTATATCAGGAGTATCTGGAAGTAAGAAAATAGTGTATAATAGAGTTTACAGCAAGAAGGATACTAATCCCAAGAGGGTTTGTATAAATTTTAAGTGTTCTTAAAGGAGGAAAAACATGAAAAAGAAATTATTAAGCTTGTTATTAGTTACATCCATGGCAGCAGCAATGTTAGTTGGATGTGGACAGACAGCAGCACCTGCTGAAGAAGCAGCACCTGCAACAGAGGAAGCAGCTGTTGAGGAAGCACCTGCTGAAGAAGAAGCTCCTGCTGAAGAAGCAGCAGTTGAACCTGTAACCTTAAACCTGGCTTACATGCCTAACTACGGAAGTCTTTGGTCAATTGAAAATGCAATTGCACAGGGATATTTAGAAGAAGAAGGAATCACAGTTAACTTAACAGAATTTGCAGATGGTCCTACAATCATTGCAGCTATGGAAGGTGGAAGCATTGATTTAGGATATATCGGACAGGGAGCTCATAAGCTTTGTATTAACGGACAGGCTACTATCTTTGCATTATCTCACATCTCTAATGGTGATATGGTAATCGGTGGACCTAATGTAGCAACTATCGAAGATTTAGCAGGAAAGAAAGTTGCTTACTCTTCCGGAACTTCCAGTGAATCTATCCTGATCAGCACATTAGCAAAAGCAGGAATGACAATGGATGATATCGAAGCAGTAGATATGGATCCTACAGGTATCGTTTCGGCTATGGTTTCCGGTGGTGTTGATGCAGCAGCTACCTGGTCTCCTAACAGCTTAAAGATCTTAGAAGAGATTGAAGGAACTACAGAATTAGCTGATAATATGACATTTGCTGATGAAACAGTTTCTCTTGCAAGCTGGATTGTAATGCCTGAATTTGCTGAAGCAAACAGAGATGTATTAGTAAGATTTACAAGAGCTTTATTCAAAGCTATGGACTATGCAGCTGTAGATAATCAGGAAGCTACAGCAGGATTAATTGCTACACGTGTAGCTTTAGATCAGGAAACAGTTTACCAGCAGCGTGGAGATGCTGAATGGTTAACAGGAAAACAGGTTGCAGCAGGTGCAGCTGACGGAACAGTAGAAGGATACTATGAATTACAGAAACAGGCATTCATTGAAGCCGGAGCTGTAGAAGGTGATCCTGCAGTTGCTGATTATGTAATGTTAGACGTAATGGTTGAAGCAGGTGAATATTAAAATTAAGAAAACTTCCGATATACGGTAGTTGAAAAAAATGGGGGCTGCCTTCGGGTAGCCCTAAACTTTTATTTCAAAGGAGGAAACACCATGTATCATGAATATTATTACTTTAATAAAGAAGAACTTCTTAAAAACCCTAAAATTCCTTTGATTGTTATGGAGGATAATCAGACTGTATTCCGCTCTATGGCAAAAGAAATGGTTGATGAAATAAAAAGGAAGAATGAACTGGGAGAGACAACTGTATTTATCTGCCCTGTTGGCCCGGTAGGACAATATCCTTATTTTGTTGATATGGTAAATGAGGAAAAGATCAGCTTGAAAAATGTATGGTTTATTAATATGGACGAATATTTGACGGATGATAAGCAGTGGATTCCCAAAGAACACAGATTAAGCTTCAGAGGCTTTATGGATCGTGCTGTTTACTCTAAGATTGCGCCGGAATTAGTGATGCCAAAGGAACAGAGGGTATTTCCGGATCCTGAAAATACAGCTTACATCCCGGAACTGATTGAAAAGCTGGGAGGCGTAGATATTTGTTTTGGAGGAATCGGAATTAATGGTCATGTGGCCTTTAATGAAGCAGATCCCACGTTAAGTCCGGAAGAATTTTTAGCACAGAAAACAAGGGTTCTGGAAATTGCCAAGGAGACCCGTGCCGTAAATTCCATCGGGGATTTAAATGGTGCTCTGGATGATATGCCTGCCTATTGTATTACTATAGGTATTAATGAAATTTATAATTCCAGAAAGATTCGTCTGGGATGCTTCAGAGACTGGCACAGAAGTGTCGTACGTCATGCTGCTTACGGAGAAAAAAGTGCTCATTTCCCGGTAAGCCTGCTTCAGGGACATCCGGATATTAATTTGAAATTTACGGAATTTGTGGCAAATCTGCCGGAGTAAAGAGAAAGGAGACTTTGCATGAAGGATTATTATATTATTAACGGAGAAGTTTTTTTAGAACATAGCTTTGAAGAAAAAACAATTAAATTATCAGAGGGAAAAATAGAGGTTTTGGAAAAGGGTGCTACTGTTCCAAAAGATGCTGAATGTTATGATGCTTGTGGAAAAAAAGTCGTTCCCGGATTTATAGATGTTCATACCCACGGAGCGGTAGGTGTGGATGTAAATGCAGCCACAGCCGATGATTTGGAAAAAATCTGTTGCTTTGCAGCTACCAGAGGAACCACCTCCTGGTTATGTTCTATTTTAACAGATACCAAGGAGCAGACAGAGTGGTGTATTGATCAGTTTAAGGAGCATAAGAAAAGAGGAAGTGCCGGAGCAGATTTAATGGGAATTCATCTGGAAGGTCCCTTCCTTTCCACAGAATATAAGGGTGCTATGCCTGAGTATTTGCTCCAAAAACCTAATATGCCTCTTTTAAGAGAATATCAGGAAAGAGCAGAGGGGAATATTAAGTATATTACGATATCTCCCGAAGTAGAAGGACTGGCAGAAGATATACCTGCCATGAAGGAGCTGGGAATTACCGTATCCATCGGACATTCCGGTGCAGATTATGATACTGCCTGGAAGGCCATTGACAATGGTGCTGCCTGCTGTACCCATACCTTTAATGCCATGAAATTATTACATCAGCATTTTCCGGCAATTATGGGGGCTGTGTTAGAATCAGATATTTATTGTGAAATGATTTGTGACGGACGCCATTTACATCCCGGTACCGTACGTCTTTTGATTAAGACAAAGGGAATTGACAAGGTAGTAGCCATCACAGACTCTATTATGGCAGCAGGACTTCCTGACGGTAATTATAAGCTGGGAGTAAATGATGTGGTAGTGGTAGAGGGTGATGCCAAGCTGGCTGATACAGGTGTAAGAGCAGGAAGCACTCTGACCCAGGATACAGCCTTGAGAAATCTGCTGTCCTATACCAAGAGACCGGTAGAGGAAATTCTTCCCATGCTGTCTGAAAATCCTGCAAAAATGCTGGGTATTTTCGATAGAAAGGGCTCCATTGCGAATGGTAAAGAAGCAGATATTGTAATTTTAGATAAAGAATACAATGTCACGGATGTATTTGTAGGCGGAAAAAAAGTTAAAATGCAATAAAGTCCCTGGAAGGTATTTTTTATGGTAAAATAGAGTCAACGAAGACATCTTAAAAAAATCAGAGAGGAAGCTAATATGCTGATTGTATTAACGTTGACCCTGGTAATTGCATCTTTGGCAATGATATTTATCAGAAAAAATAAGGAAGCTTTACTTCTTTTTGGAATGTGTATTTCCCTGGCTTTGGAAATTTGCGGTGTTATGATTTTTATTGCTAAAAAGGGAGGTATTTCGGAAGATGTAATGTTATTTTTATATTTTTCAAAAGATATCCATACAAAAATACAATATTTAAGTATTACTCTTAACAAACTTGGCTACCTGATCGCAATGGGGAGAGTATTGTTTCCCATGTTTTTTTTAGAGATGGCAGTTCAGTATTCCATGATAGACTGGATCAGAAAACGGCAGTGGATCAGGTATGCCATAAGAGTTTTACCTGTTTTAGGTATGGTAATATATTATCCTCCTTTGTTCCGCAGTGTAACGGAAAAAAGAGTAGCAGTACAGAACTTTATTATGAGCTATCATCAGATATGGATGACATTGTATCTGATTTTTGCTATGCTCCTTCTTTTTTGGGAGTATCGGTCCATTACCATGAAGTTTTGTAAAAGACAGTTTGGGCAGATTAGCTTTAGTATGGTTGCTATGGGCATCCTGTATATTCTGTATTATCGCCAGGATCCGGGACAGGTATATCGTTTTTACAGCTATGATTTTGTATGGAACAAGGGAATAGGATATTTACAGTTTAACCCCAGTCTGACCAGTTACGTGGGCCTGGTGGGAGTGACTGTTATCAGCATGACCGTAGGCTTCTACAGCTTGTTTCGTTATACTTCAGATTTGTATGAAGAACAAAAAGAAGATACGGTAATGAAAAGAAAATTTGATATGGCGAAGGTAGGAGCCTCCATGTTTGTACATGGGATGAAGAATCAGCTTCTGGCTTCCAAAGTAATTTATAAACGTATTCACCAGAATATGGAAGCTCCTGATTTAGAGGTATTAAAGGAGCAGATTAATGCTCTGGAAAGTATGAATAATTCCATGTTGGAAAGAGTAGAAGAATTATACAGAAGTATAAAAAGTAATGCTATTATCTTGTCACCGGTTGCGTTAGAGGATATTATGAAGGATTCCGTTGAACGCTTTCATAAAAAATATCCTGAAAATAATATCCGGGTGGAGTGTCAGGAAGAAATGTTTGTTTTAGCAGACAGACCTCAATTATGCGAAGCCTTATATAATATTTTGATTAATGCCCAGGAGGCGGTAAACAGCAGAGGCAGTGAAAGAGGAAGTGTGTCCATGAGCTGCAAAAACGAAAGGTTATATACAGTAATTAAAATTACCGATACAGGAATCGGTATGAATAAAAAGCAGATAAAAAAGGTTTTTGACCCTTTTTATACCAGTAAAAACTCCAATTATAACTGGGGGATGGGATTATATTATGCCCGAGAGGTAGTAAAAGGACATTTGGGAAATATTAAAATTGAAAGTAAGATAGGAGAGGGAACCAGCTTTTATATTATGCTTCCCCGCTATCATTAATCATAGAGAATTTAACTAAAGGAATGTATTAAGATCTTATGGATAAGAAGATTAAGATATTAATTGCAGATGATTTTCAGATTTTAAGAGAAGATTTAAGTGAAATGATCAGCAGACAGCCAGATATGCAGGTGGTAGGAATGGCACAAAGCGGCAAAGAAATTGTAGGGCTGGCTGATGAAACAGAATACGATATTATTTTGATGGACATTGAAATGGAGCATACGAATGCAGGAATTAGGGCAACGGAGGAGATTATCAGAAAAAATCCTAGGGCTCAGATTATTTTTTTATCGGTGCATGAGACAAAGGAAATTGTGGTTACGGCCATGGGGGCCGGAGCCATTGATTATATTGTAAAGGGATCACCGGAGGAAGAGGTACTAAGCCATATCAGATGTGCCTATCAGGGGCAGCCGATTATGCAGGGGATGGTACATGAGATTGTAATGCAGGAATATGCCAGACTGCAAAAGAGCGAAAGAAGTCTTTTGTTTTTTATCAATAATATATCAAAGCTGACAAGTACGGAGCATGATTTAATACGATTGCTTCTGCAGGATTTTAAGATACAGCAGATTGCTGAAATCCGTTGTGTGGAGGTAAGTACCATTAAAAGTCAGGTAAAGAGTCTTCTGAGAAAATTCGGATGTAACAGGACGAAAGAAATTGTTAAGATTATAAAAGAGTTAAATATTGAGCATTTGTTTTAAAAGAATAAATAAGCTACAGAAAGGAAAAAGGGAATATGGGAAAAAATTTGCTGATTATCCACGGTGGCGGACCTACAGCAGTAATTAATGCCTCCTTATACGGTGCCTTAAAAGAGGCAGCCGGACATCCTGAAATAGAGAAGATTTACGGGGCAAAAAACGGAACCGGAGGAGTATTAAAAGAGGAGCTGATTGACCTTACTGATATTGGGGAAGAGGAGTTAGCTTTACTTCTTCAGACCCCCGGAAGTGCTATCGGTACCTCCAGGGATGAAATATGGCAGGAAGAATATGAGAGAATGATCCAGGTAGTACAAAAGTATGAAATCGGCTATATTCTTTTTAATGGCGGAAACGGCACCATGGACACCTGTGGTAAGATGTACAAAAACTGCAAGGAAAAGGGACTTGATATTAAAGTAATGGGGATTCCCAAAACCATGGACAATGATCTTTCTATTACGGATCACAGCCCCGGCTTTGGAAGTGCAGCCAGATTTATCGCCCAAAGTACCAAGGAATTATGTGCCGATGTCAAAGGGCTTCCCATTCATGTGGTGGTAATGGAAACCTCAGGAAGAAATGCCGGATGGATTACGGCAGCGGCAGCTCTGGCAGGAGAGGATGGAGATTTCGGACCGGATTTAATTTATCTTCCGGAGCTTCCCTTTGAGGAAGAGAAATATCTGAAGGATGTGGAGGAATTACTGAAGAAAAAAACAGGAATTGTGATAGTAGCCAGCGAAGGCTTAAAGGATAAAGAAGGTAAGCCTATTGTGGAGCCTATTTTTAAAACCTCAAGAGCAACTTATTTTGGAGATGTCAGTTCTCATTTGGCTAATCTTGTAGTAAAAAAATTAGGCTATAAAGCAAGAGGAGAGAAGCCGGGACTTTTAGGAAGGGCTTCCATGAGCCTTCAGAGTCCGGTGGACAGAGAGGAGGCAATTCTGGCAGGTGAAACAGCCTGCAGGGCTGTGCTTTCAGGAGAGAGCGGCAAAATGGTTGCCTTTAGAAGAGTTTCTACAAAGCCTTATCAGATAGAAACCTTTCTGGTAGATATTGATGAAGTAATGATGCATGAGAAGACCATGCCTAAGGAATATATTAATGAAGCCGGAAACGGAGTAACGGAAAGCTTTCTTCAGTGGTGTAAACCATTAATTGGAGAAGAGTTGCCCCAAATGACCGCATTTAATAAATAAAATAAAAGAAAGTATAAACTAAAAGAGAGAGTACAGGAGGAAAGAAAAATGTTAGTACCTATGAGAGCCATTTTACAGGCAGCAGACAAATATGATTATGCCCAGGGTGCATTTAATGTAAATGCAGTTTGTCAGGCAAAGGCTGTAATAGAAGTGCATGAGATGTTCAGAAGTCCGGCTATTTTACAGGGAGCAGATTTAGCCAACGGATTTATGGGCGGAAGATGTGACTTTATGAACGCTACCCTGGAGGATAAGAAAAAGGGAGCAAAGAATATTGCTGATGCAGTAAAAAAATACGGAACAGACAGTATGATTCCCATTGCCATTCATCTGGATCATGGAAAAAATCTTGACTCCTGTATTGCAGCCATTGAGGGAGGCTATACCAGTGTTATGATTGACGGAAGTCACCTTCCTTTTGAAGAAAATATTGAGCTTACAAGAGAAGTTGTAAAATATGCCCATGAAAGAGGGGTAACGGTAGAAGGAGAGCTGGGTGTTTTAGCAGGGGTGGAAGATCACGTATTTTCCGCTAACAGTACTTATACAAACCCCATGGATGCTGTGGAATTTTTTAAGAAAACAGGAGTAGATGCCCTGGCAATCAGCTACGGTACCATGCATGGAGCCAATAAAGGAAAAAATGCAGTGATCCGTAAAGAAATAGCCATTGCCATTAAGGAATGCTTAAGACATAACGGAATTGAAGGATATCTGGTAAGTCACGGTTCTTCCACAGTTCCACAGTATATTGTAGAGGAAATTAATGGCTTAGGCGGAATGTTAACCAATACCTACGGTATTGATGTAAATCAGTTGATTGAAGCCTCTCACTGCGGAATTAACAAGATTAATGTAGATACAGATATCCGTCTGGCAGTTACAAGAAATATGAAGGAACTGTTTGCCAAGGATGAAGCCTTAAGAAACAGTGCATCCGTAGGCGCCGTTTATGAGCTTTTAGAAAATAATAAGAGTGCTTTTGATCCCAGAGTATTTATTACACCAATTATGGATACCGTAATGACAGGAATTATCCCTAATGATGATGTGGCCAGAATCTGCGAATGTATTGAGAAAGGGGTAAAGGAAGTAGTAGGTACCCTGATTGTAAGATTTGGAAGCTTTGGAAAAGCACCTAAGGTAGAAATTGCAACCTTAGAGCAGATGGCAGATTACTATAAGAAAAAAGGAATCTAATTGTTCATAGCAGTTATAAGCATTTACTGCGAGTAACGTTAAAATATGATTCTAAGGAATAAAAAAATAAGTGATTCTGATTAAGAAGAAAGGAAAGCATATGAAACATATATATTTAAATCTTAAAAGGTTTGATGTTCCTGTGGACTTAGGCGGTGTAAACCGCATTTCGCCGGTAGCCGGCTGGGGAGAATATATTGTAAAAAATACCCAAGAGGAATTAAAAAAATATTCTGCGGAGGAAGTGGAATTTGCCATGTTTTTCCCGGAAATACATATTTTAAAGGCTGCTGAGGCTAAAACAGAGAACAGCCCGGTACAGATTGGCTGCCAAAGTGTCTATAGAATGGATACAGCGGTAGGAGGAAATTTCGGAGCCTTTACCACTAACAGAAGTGCCTCATCCATGGTAGCCGCCGGCTGTGAAACA
>JAFYWD010000090.1 GCA_017558205.1 Lachnospiraceae bacterium
AAGATATTAATATTTGATAAAATAGAAAATATACAAAGAAAGATAAAGTTGTATGAAAATATGTAAAGGAGAGGAGTACTTATGAAAAGACTTGCAGCTTTTTTATTGGCATTTGCGGTAAGTTTTACCAGTTTGCCAAATGTTTCATTTGCAGCAGAAGTCAATGTGACACCTAAGCCCCAAGATGGTGTTACAGAAGAGCAGCCTTTTATGGCTGGAACCGGTGGAAGTCAGAAGTTTAGAATACCATGTATGGTTACTCTGGATGATGGGACTATTGTAGCCGGATGTGACGCTCGTTGGACAGGAGGTTCTGATGCAGGAGGACTGGATACTATCGTATCACGTTCTTATAATAATGGACAGACTTGGAATTATACCTTTGCTAATTATTTTGGTGATAATGGTAATGTGTATAATCCTGCTTCAACAGCATTTATTGATCCTTCTATGGCAACAGATGGTAAAACTGTATATTTGGTTGCAGATTTATTTCCTGCCGGATATGCAATTGCGGGAGCCACTAATAGTGCAGCTGGAGGACAAAATGGTTTAACAAAAGAGGGATATCTTCGTTTAGCCAGTTTTGAAGCGGCAGATACTGATAACAATGATACAATCAGTCATGCAGAAAGAATTGCAACTACATTAGATTATGACGCTTATCACCTGGAAAAAAAATCAGAAAATGTGGCAGATGATGCGGAAGATTATTATGTAATTAAAGATAAAGAAGGTAATATTCTTGATGAATATAAGGTAGATGCCTTCTTTAATATTAAAGGAGAAAATTTAGATACAAATATTTTTCTGGCAGATTCTCCTTTCCTGACATTCCCCACAGATTATTTGTATTTTACAAAATCTGATGATGCGGGAGCTACCTGGTCTATCCCTACATTAATAAATCTTAAAGAGGTGAATGAAGAAGTTCTTTTAGTAGGACCGGGAAATGGTATTGTAACTTCCAGCGGAAGAATTATTTTTACAGGATATAACAAAGTTGGATCTGCTCTCAGAAGTACTATGATGTATTCAGATGATAAGGGAAAAACATGGCACAGATCAGAAAATATTCCTTACAGCAGTTCTGAAGCTACTGTAGCTGAGGTTGGTGATAAACTATACATGTTTACCCGTTTACAACAAGCTTATTATGTTTCTGAGGATGAAGGAAAAACTTGGGTAAAAGATGAGACAACAGGACAGGTTAAGAAATTTCTTACAAATTTAGGACATTGTCATGATACCCAGTTGTCTGTGATTGCTTATTCTAAAGAAATTGATGGAAAGCCTGCTGTATTACTCTCAGCACCTTCTATTTACAGACGTAAATCAGGAAAGATTTATGTAGGTCTTGTAGAGGGTGATGGTACAATTACATGGCCGGAAAAGTATCGCTATTCGGTAAATGGTACCAATGAAGAGTTCGCTTATTCTTGTATTGCAGAATTAGAGGATGGTTCTATTGGTCTTCTTTTTGAAGATGCTTTTACCTCTATAAAATATAGAAATATTCCAATTGAAGAAATTGCAAAAGGTTCAGATATTGCTCCCTGGTTGGTAAATAGTGAGAATCAGGTAGTTAGTAGAATGGATCTTAGATCTAATGGGTCTACAACATTACAGATTAAAGCACCTTCAGAAGATTCCAACATTACAGTAACTTCATCCAATGAAGAATACTTAACTGTAAGAAATGAAAATGGTGTTGTTACTATTACTGCTAAAGATGTAGGAAATGGTTTAGTACAGGCTGAGATTCTTGTATCAGATGGCACAAAGACTACCGTAATTCCTGTAAATATTGTGGGTACTGAAAATTATGAAGTTGTGGAGCTTGCGGTTGATGGAGAAGCGACATACGTAGATGATAGTGGTTATTATGTAGAAACAGAGACTGACAGTATTTCTTCTTTGGTAGAAACAACCATGACCGGTGTGGAGCCTACAGCTAAGATTGCAAAGCTGGAATTGGCAACAACGGCAACCTCTTTTGGTGGAAGTACCATTAATTTTAGTGATGCACTATTTACATTTAACAGTGTAAGTGAAAACAGCTATCATATCGTAGCAAAGACTTCAAATGATGATAATGTAGAGCTTAGCCTTAAGGAAGTAGGAAAACCTACAGTAGCTTTGGGAGAGGAACAGAGTGAGATCACAGTATCTTATAATAGTACTTCTCAGAAGTGGGGATTCAGTGCCAGTGATAATAGTTTAAGTATTAGTGGTAATGATTCTGAAAATCCCTATTTTACAATCGGAACATCAGGAACTAGTTATGATTTTGAAATTTATGAAGCTTCTCAGGAAGCAAGCCAGGAATTTTTTATTCCCGGTTATCGAAAGGTAACAGAAATTGCAGATGATGGTAAGTATTTAATTACCTTTAAGAAGGGAGACAATACTTATGTTTTATATCCATCTACGGGATCTAATAATTATGAATATATAGCAAAAGTATCAGAGGTTTATGATATTTACTCCGGTATGGGAGTTCAGTTGGCTTCTGCGGAAGCTCAGTTTGATGTACCAAGATTACAGGCGTTAAGTAATGCGTTGTATACTTTTTCAGCACCTGTCGACGGAAAATATGAAATTACTTCTGTGACAAAAGATGGCGAAAAGGTATTTCTTAATGTGAAATCCGGTGCTGCAGGCATTCCTTCCTTAAAGAATGTAACCTCAGCAATAGAAATTCAGGAAAGTGGAGCTGATACTTCTAAATTTAGTATCAAGGATGTTTCTGTAGCAAATGATACAACACATTTATATTTCCACAGAGATGCTAATGGTAATAAGTTACGTTTTGATAGAACGGGAACAGTAGATACC
>JAFYWD010000091.1 GCA_017558205.1 Lachnospiraceae bacterium
AGGTGCAGTTACTGCAGGAAGTTTAAGAGAAAAGAAAAAAGAAACCCTTCCTGCAGGCCACTCCCTGACAGTGCAGGAAGCGGAAGAAGGCGTTGGCTGTTTTTTGGAAATCCGGTGTGATACGGTGCTGGACCATATGGATCAATTACTGCCACAGAAAGGGGAGTATATTCCGGTAAACGGAGTAATCCTTGAGAGGGTAAGGGTTAATTTTGAACAGGGGGAAACTGCATTTGAATTGTTGCAAAGAGTATGTAATGAAACAGGAATCCCCCTGGAATACAGCTTTACGCCCTTATACAATAGCTATTATATTGAGGGAATTAACCATTTATACGAATTTGATTGTGGAAGCAGATCCGGCTGGATGTACCAGGTAAATGAGGAATTTCCTGCTTATGGAGCTTCCTCCTACATCATTCAGCCGGAAGATGTAATTACCTGGCATTATACCTGTCAGGGCTTGGGGGAAGATGTGGGAGCTAAAATTCTTGAGGAATAAGAGAAGAAAAAGAAGGATATGTTATGTGTTTTTTACATTGTCATCCAATGATTAACTTAGTTTTTTATCTGGGAGCAATTTTTATGGGGATGTGTTTTACACATCCCGTCTTTCAGCTATGTGCTCTTCTTCTTTCCCTGTCTTATTATGTATTGCTGTTCAAAGAGAACAGGCTTAGGAAGCTTTTGGGAATGTCAGTATTTTTCCTGATGATCGCCCTTGGAAATCCTTTGTTTAATGACAGAGGTGAAAGTCTTCTTTTTACCTGGATAAATGGCAGGGGATATTTTTTGGAAGCCTTGTATTACGGAATTTCCATGGGTGCCATGTTTGTAACGGTAATACTTTGGTTTTCTACCTATCAGCAGGTGATGACATCAGATAAGCTTCTGTATTGTTTTGGGAATTTGGCACCTGCCTTCACAATGATATTAACCATGGTATTTCGTTTTATTCCTGACTTTCAAAAAAAAATTCTGCAGATTACGGCAGCAAGGAAAGGGATAGGAAAATGGCAGGAAGAAGGGAAGCAAAGAACAAAAATAGAGCAGGGACTTCTTATTCTTTCCCTGCTCACATCCCAGGCTTTAGAACACAGTATTGTTACGGCTGACAGTATGAAAAGCAGAGGGTTTGGAAGCGGAAAATCAACTGCTTTTTCTATTTTTCAAATAAAAAAATCAGAGACTTGCCTTTTGTTTCTTATGTTTGTACTTTTACTTACAATTTTATTATGTGCATTGGCGGGAGGAATGTCTGCTGTCTATTTTCCGTGGATAGAGCTAAGCAGTTTTGGCAGTCTGCCTACAAGTCTCGGTTTTATATGCTATGCCATTTTTTTATCCATTCCCACAGTATTACATATCAGAGAGGAAATTATATGGTACATTTTGAAATTAAAAATCTAAGCTTTTCTTATCCGTCAGATATGAAAAAAGAAATTCTTCATAAGGTTTCCCTTACTGTGAAAAGGGGAGAATTTATCACAATCTGCGGTAAAAGCGGGTGTGGGAAAACAACCTTGTTAAGGCATTTAAAAACAGTATTAACACCCTATGGAAAAAGAGAGGGTGAAATCCTGTATAAAGGAAAAAATTTAAAAGAGGCAGACCTTCGGACACAGTCATCAGAAATAGGCTATGTTATGCAAAATCCTGATCAACAAATTGTAACAGATAAGGTATGGCATGAGCTGGCCTTTGGTCTGGAAAGTCTTGGCTGTGATCAGAAAACCATACGCCTTAGAGTAGCTGAAATGGCAAGTTATTTCGGAATACAGGATTGGTTCCATAAAAAGACAGATCAGCTGTCGGGAGGGCAGAAGCAGCTTTTAAATCTGGCTTCCATTATGGCAATGCAGCCGGAGCTTTTAATTCTTGATGAGCCCACCAGTCAGCTGGATCCTATAGCAGCATCAGATTTTTTAAATACCATACGTAAAATAAACAGGGAGCTTGGCACCACAATTATTATTACAGAGCATCGCCTGGAGGATATCTTGTATGCCTCAGACAGAGTAATTGTGATGGAGGCGGGAAGGATCATTGCAGATGATATGCCGGAAAATATAGGAGAACAGCTTCTTAAAAATAAGCATCCTATGTTCGCAGCCATGCCGGCACCGGTACAGATTTTCCATGGGATATCTAAAGAAAGTAAGGTGCTGGAAGGAAGGGAGCTTTCCTGTCCGTTAACGGTACGTCAGGGAGCCCGGTGGTTGGATCTCCTGTTTAATGGAATGGCACTGAAAGAAACAAGGATAGCAGAGAAAAAAAGCAATAGTGAAAAAGGATCTTCTTTTCCGGCTGTTAAGCTAAAAGAAATCTGGTTTCGATATCAAAAGGATAGCCCGGATGTGATAAAGGATCTCTCTCTGGAAATAGAAAAAGGAAGTATCTTTTGTATCGTGGGAGGAAACGGAACAGGAAAATCCACGACACTGAAAATTATCAGCGGAATTTGCAGGCCCTATCGGGGAAAGGTTTTTATTGAAGGAAAGCCACTTGAAAAATATAAAACAAGGGAGCTTTTTGGCGGAATTCTTGCCATGCTGCCCCAGGATCCTCAAAATCTCTTTGTACATAAAACGGTAAAAGAAGATTTGGAAGAAATGATTTCAAGGAAAGACAGCAGGAGAGAGGAAAAGATCAAAGAGATAGCGGCTCTGTGTGAGCTTACCCATCTGTTAGACTCCCATCCTTATGATTTATCAGGAGGAGAGCTGCAAAGGGCAGCTCTTGGAAAAATTCTTTTAACAAATCCCGGTATTATACTACTGGATGAACCTACAAAAGGCTTGGACAGTATTTTTAAAATTACCTTTGCCGGAATTTTAAAGAAGCTGAGGGAGCAGGGAACTACGATAATCATGGTATCCCATGATGTAGAATTTTGTGCCGATTATGCTGATTGGGTAGGAATGTTTTTTGATGGAGGAATTGTAACGACAAATACGGCAGAAGGTTTCTTTTTAGGAAACAGCTTTTATACCACAGCCGCCAATCGGATGAGCAGACATTTATTTGAAAATACTGTTACCAATAAGGATGTGATTAGCTTATGTCAGCAGAACCTATCTTAAAAAATTATTATATTATCAGTAGTGGTATCCTCCTACTGGCCATAGGAATGTTTATCATGCATTATGAAAAAAAGAGGCCTCAGACAAGAGAAATTGTGACCTTGTCGGTACTGTCAGCACTTGCTGTGGTTTCCCGTTCTGCCTTTGCCATGATTCCTTTTTTTAAGCCTATGATGGGAATTATTATGATTACGGCAATGGCCTTTGGTCCGGGAGCAGGTTTTTTAACAGGAACGGTAGCAGCCTTTGTCAGTAACTTTATCTTTGGTCAGGGGCCCTGGACACCATGGCAGATGTTTGCCTATGGAATAGGAGGAGCCTTGGCAGGAGTACTGACTAAAAGAAAGATTATGGAAGAGAATAAAAGGCTGATTACAGCGATCATAGGTTACCTTGTAGTACAGCTGATTGTAGGCCCTATTTTAGATACCTCCTCTATTTTTATTATGGGAAATGCAGTTCAGGAAAATTATCTGTTAACGATCTATATTGCAGGGATTATTCCCAATGCCGTTCATGGTTTGGCCACTTTTCTTACCTTATTATTGATGGCTAAACCAATGCTGGAAAAATTAAACAGGATCAAAATAAAATATGGTATGGCAGGTGGACAAAGCTATGAGATTTGACAGCTATCACCCTATCATTCATTTTATTTATTTTACAATAGTAGTATTATGTACTGCATGCTTCAAGCATCCGGTATTTCTGGGAATTAGTCTTGTCTGTTCATTTTTATATTCTGTAAAGCTGGCAGGTATAAGAGTTATACCACTGAATATCATCCTTATACTCCTTGCTTTGGGCTATGGATTTTGGTTTATGTCCTATGAACATTTTGGAACCAGTGTGATAGGAATCAATGGAATAGGAAACAAAATTACCCGGGAGTCCTTATACTTTGGCCTGACCGGGGGGATAACATTTTCAGCACTTGGTATCTGGTGGATTTGTATTTGTAAGGTAGTAACTACGGATAAGCTTGCTTATTTACTGGGCCGTATTTTTCCCTGTTTTTCTCTTTATTTTGCGTTATTTCTTCGTATGCTTCCTGAAATAAAAAGGAAAGCATCAGCCATGGAAGAAGGAAGAGAGGGGATAGGAAAGGGAGTGAGACAGGGAAACATTGTGAAACGACTGATATACTTGAGAGTACTATTCTCAAGCTTAATTATCCGGGGAATAGAAGGATTCTTGGAAAAATCTGATTCTATGAGAAGCAGAGGCTATTCTCTGCCAAAAAGAACCTGCTTTTCGATTTACAGGTTTGATAACAGAGACAGAGGCTTTCTGATATTTCTGTTCTTTCTGATTACTATTGTAGGGATAGGAGCGGCCTGCCAGGAAACAGCTGTCTCATTTGATCCGGTAATTGTAATGGGGCCTGTTACAGGACTTTCTTTGATCTGTTATCTGTCCTATGCCTCGTTTTTACTTTTGCCTATGGCAGTACAGATAAGGGAAGAATATAGATTTTCTAAATCAATTAAAAAAGGAGCCTTACTCCTTTAAGCTTAGTCGGGAGTAAGGCTTACTTTTTTGTTTTTTAGTTGGTTTTTATTTCCTTAGACTTAATATTGAATTTAAATGTTACACTTCCGCCGTATTCTGTAGCTTTTCCGCTAACCTTTACAGTACCTTTATTAGGACCTGCAAAAATATTGGTTCCAAAGCTGAGAGAGTACCGGGAAGGTTCTAACTTCACCAATCCCATACCAAGCAGTTCTTCCTCTGAGGTAATACCTTTGGACCTGGCATTTTTTACAAGCTTGTTATCAGAGGAATAGTATAATCTTACTTCAGGCTTAGACTGAGTGCCGGTATAATTGCCATCCAAAATGACAGCATAAAGATTTTTGGAAGTAAGCTTTGTTCTGTAAACAGGTAATTCCAGAACAAGGTCTTCTGTGGTGGCATAATTTCCACGGCCTTTGATAATAATTCTGGGCATATCAGCTTCTGTTAACTGAGAGTCAGTGCCTTCAGATAAATAGTATTTCTTATAAGCTTCCTGGGTATTGTTTTCGTAAATGATTTCATAATCATTTTTACTGCTTAAGGTTTTATTTCCATCCTTAATGGTAATACCCGGCTTATATTCGTAGTTATCCTTTTTCCTTGGATTAAAGGAAACTTCCTTTAAGGTAATGGTAATCTTTTCACTGCTTAAGGAAGCTTTCTCAATAGTGAAAGGAATCTTTAAGGATCCGGTATAATTTCCTTTTCCTTTTACTACCATGGCAGCAGAGCCTGCTTCTTTATTATTTTCATAGGTTACTGTGTAATCCTGATTATATACAAGAGTCTGTCCTTCGTTGTTTGTAAGGATAATCTTGTCATAAGGTTTTGCTCCTGCCTTTTCATATTCCACTGTGATGTTATCCATGGAAGCAGCTTTCATCTCATCCTTTAATTCCTGAGGACGGATGGTAAAGGTTTTTTTCACGCTGCCCTGATAACCGGAAGTGGTAAGAGCAGTAATTGTGATGGTTGCCTTTCCCTTTTTCAGATGATTGGAGTAATCGATGGTATAATCTGTACCTTCAACTAATTCTGTAGCTGCCTGATTACGATCTTTATAGCTTACTTTAATTCCTTCCTGAGAAACTGGTACTCCGGTATAATCTTTGTCAGTAAGTCCTTCTACAAGAAGGGTAGAGTTGCTCAGCTTTTTGCCTGTTAATTTGAAAGTAACGGTTTTCGTTCCATAGTAAGGAGCAATTCCTTCAATTACAAGAGTAGCAGTACCAATGGAATCTGTGTTTTTATAGGTTGCTGTATAGTGGGTTCCTTCGGTAAGAGACTCACTTCCCATGGTTACCTGATAATCCTCCGGTGGCAGCTTATGAAGGTGGGTAGTTTTAAAGGTTTGCAAATCAATGGATTTATATTTGCTGTCCAGTTTGATTTTTGCATTCTTTAATAGGGAATCTTTGGCAAATACCGTAACGGTTTTAATAATTTCACCTTCATAATTACCGGTACCTGTAATCTTTAACTCAAAAATACCGGTAGCATTTTTGGGAATTAAGCCGCCTTCTACAGGGACTTCTCCGGTTCCCGCATTAAGGGAAGTTTCCTTTGCAATTAAGGAGAGGGTGAAATCAGTTCCCTTCTTTAAGTTTTTACCAAGTTTAATACTCTTAAAAGGATTAACATCCTTTTTGCTGTTTACTTCCAGCTGATCACTGTAGCTTAGTTTTACTCCGGCAGCTTCCATTCCGTTCTTATCGGAAATAGATGCCTTCTGAATAGCAAAGTTAATATTTAAGGTACCGTGATAATTACCTTTTCCTTCAATAATCACATAAGGCTTTTCTGAATTAAATTCTGCAGATTCAGCAATACCTGCATTAACATTATTTTTATAGGTAAGCTTATAATCCTTATCCTTTTTCAGTAAGGTCTGACCGTCATATACCATTATCTGAGGCTTCAGAGCCTTTCCGGTATAAACTAAATCTTCTTCGATTTCTACCCTAAAGCCTTCGATTTCCGGTACGGAAGGCTGATCGTTATTATCACCGCCGGGGGTAGGATCAACCTCACCACCATCTCCTCCGGGAGTAGGCGGGTTAGGATTTTCAATTTCAATTACAGTAATACAGTTCTTAACAGTTTTATCCTCACCGATAAGCTTAACTTCAATAATATTTTTCTTACCTAAAGCAGAGCTTAAGTCCTTGGAGGCAATGGTAAAGCTTTCCTCTAAGCCTGCAGTACCGACTTTTTTACTGTTTACAAAAATATCAACATTACCTGTGGTAATAGTATTGGAGGATACTGTCAGCTGAAGGTCTTCGCCCTCGTAAGCAACAGCATCAGCGGGAACAATAGTGGAAACAGTATCTTTTGCTAAAGCTTCTCCCTTACTGTCGGTAACAGTTAAGGTGAAAGAGGAAGCTTCATAGCCCAGGGAGGAGAGAATAGTATCTTCGCTTTCCATCTGAGAATCCAGCCAGGTTAAATGTTCACTAAACCAGGACTTAAGATGATCTACTCTTTCTTCAAAGTTTCTGTTCTCTTCATTTTCTTTATCTGTATACCAAACTGCTGCATTGGCGGCCGCAGATTCCTTTAATAAGTTTTTGG
>JAFYWD010000092.1 GCA_017558205.1 Lachnospiraceae bacterium
ATTTTGGCATCCTTCCAGATAAGATTGACACCGACACAGAAGATTAACATATTGCCTACATAGGACAGGTTGCTTAAGGCAGATTCTGTCATCAGAGGCTGAATGCTTCCGGCAAGTAAGGTTACAAAGCCTTGCAGAAGAGCAACAGGGATGGCGGAAAAAATACAGCCTTTCCCAAGAGATGCTGTCATTACACAAATAATAATCAGGTCTAAAATGGCCTTTGTTAAAAGAGTGGAATAATCTCCGGTAAGACCATCCTGAAGAGCACCGACAATGGCCATAGCTCCGATACATACAGTAAGTGAAGCGGTAACAAAACCATCGATAAATTTTGAATCCTTTGTATTTTTTGTTTTAATCTTTAACCAGCTGCCGAATTCTTCCATTCTCTGCTCCAGGTTGATCCATTCGCCCAGTATGGAGCCAAGAGAAAGGCTAATAATCATCATAAGGGTTCCCTGGGTAGTAATCTTTCCGTTATCAATAAGAATCATTTCCTGCAAAGTACCTGCAATTCCCAGAAACAGGACGCATACGCCATTCGCCTTCATCAAGGTATCCTGTAGTCTTTCAGGAATAAATCTGCCACAAATCATCCCCATTAGTCCACCAATTAAAATTCCTGCTACATTGATTAGCGTTCCCAAACCTATCATAAATAAATTCCACCTTTAAAAATAATTTAAGCTTGACGGATGCTATTCTATCATAAAATAATAGTACATACACTATTGAACTTATAAAAATTAAAAAGAATTTAAAGCATTGTATAATAAATATAAGGAGATTGATTATCAAAATGGAATCGGAAATTTTAGCATTTTATAAATCCCTGGACTTTATGAAGCTGGGACAAGCCATACAAAAAGAAAACTGGCAGACTGCTGCCATGATTCAAAGAAGAATGGAGATGAAGATTAAGGAATTGCAACTTGAGGAATTTTCCACGAATATTATGAATTTAAGGCAGTGCATTATTCGCAAAGATGTCCATGGGGGAAAACAGATTTTAGCGCTAATGATAGCCAAAAGAGTAAGAGTATTGAACAATAGTAAGTAATTGTTCCTTCAGTCTGAGTGCTCATTCTTCTTCAAATAGAAAGTTACTAAAAATCATTTAGTCTATGGTACTAAAAATATAAATTGGGAAACGAATAAAATATGAAAGAAAAAGTAGTAGTAGAAATATGCTGCGGAAGCTATTATGATGCCCGGCAGGCAGTCCTGGGAGGTGCTTCCAGAATTGAGTTAAATAGCGCCCTGTGGATGGGAGGTCTGACACCCACTACGGCAGTTATGAGAATGATACGAAAAGATTTTCCGCAGTTACAGGTAATTGCCATGGTACGTCCCAGAGGTGCAGGTTTTTGTTATAATCGGGAAGAAATTTCGGTTATGCAGGAGGAAGCGGAAGAATTATTAAAAGCAGGTGCAGATGGTATCGCCTTTGGTTATTTAAAGGAAGACAGAAGTATCAATGTGGCAGATACACTAACAATGGTCTCATTGATTAAGAGCTATGGGAAAGAGGCTGTATTTCATAGAGCCTTTGACTGTCTGGAGAATTGGGAAAAAGGGATACAGATTCTAATAGAAGCGGGAGTAGACAGAGTATTAACCAGCGGCTTATCAAAAACCGCTCTATCCGGAATGGAAACTTTAGAAGAGTTACAGAATAGCTATGGAAATAAAATTGAGATTTTGGCAGGAGGAGGAATTTGTGCTGCAAATGTTGTTCCGCTTTTAAAGAAAACAGGAGTAAGGCAAATCCACAGCTCTTGTAAGGCCTGGCTGCCGGACTGCACTACGAAAGGAAAAGAGGTATCCTATGGTTATGCAGGACCGGAAAAAGAGGAGATGTATGACGTAGTGAGTAAAACACTGGTCAGAGAATTAATAAATGCAACGATATCATTTTGATATATTTGGAAAATATCAGCCAAACATAATATACCCGGAAAATACTATTCACTATAGGGTTCAAATTCTGTACCATCACCTTCTGTGATTTTGGCTCCTTCGGGGATTTCTCCCTGTAAAAGAGTGGCAATATATTCAATTCTTTTCATGGCACTTTCATAGTTTTCAGAGGAAGCCTGAATGTAGGAATCAATTACTTCGGCTTCTTCATAGGCGAGGGAATGAAGGCGCACAGCTTCCTCCATATATTCTAAAGCGTCATCAGCTAACCCATCAATACCGGGAAATTGGGAAGGAATTTCCATGGCTGCCAGTATCTCGAACTGCTGTTTCATACTTTCAAGCTTGTAATTCATCTGAATGACGGCATCTTCATCATAGGGATCTAAGGCGTCCATTTCGTTACCAATGATCCGGATATTTTTATAAAAAGTAGTCATGTTTTCTTCAAAAGCAGTAAGCTTCTCATCTTTTCCACAACCGGTTAATAAAGAAATAGATATAATACTCATCAAGAATAATGAAATAAAAGATCTCATCTTAATTCTCCTTTTCCATGTTACAGATAAATATTATAAAAAATAACATAAAATCCTATAATTCGCAAGGCTGAAAATATTACCTTTTCTTTTTCGATTTAGTGTGATAAATTATTCTTGTATTTGTAAAAATAAAATTGATAAATAAAATATATTTTAAAGCTATTAGAGAGATAGATAAGGAGAATACAATGACAAGAAAAGAATTTAGGGATATGATTGAGAATAAAGTAGTTTTTCTGGATGGAGCTACCGGCTCAAATCTTCAAAAACGCGGAATGCCCAATGGGGTATGTCCGGAGCAATGGATTTTAGAGAATAAGGAAGTAATGCTTCAGCTACAGAAAGAATATGTGGAGGCAGGTACCAATATTTTATATGCCCCTACCTTTACTGCAAACCGTATTAAGCTGGCAGAATATGGCCTGGAAGACAAAATAGCAGAAGTAAATAAGGGGCTCGTAGCAATTTCCAAGGAGGCTGCGACCGGAAAGGCTTATGTGGCCGGAGACCTTACCATGACGGGAGAACAGCTTTCTCCCATAGGAAATATGGATTTTGAAGAGCTGGTAGAGATTTATAAAGAACAAATTTCTTATCTGGCAGAGGCCGGTGTGGATTTATTGGCAATTGAAACTATGATGAGTCTACAGGAAACAAGAGCAGCAGTGATTGCAGCGAAGGAAACCTGCGAGCTTCCTATTATGGTAACCATGACTTTTGAAGCAGATGGAAGAGCACTATACGGAACAGATCCACTGACAGCTGCTGTTGTTCTGGAAAGCTTGGGAGTAGATGCTTTTGGTATTAATTGCTCCACAGGGCCAAAGCAGATGGCAGCCATGTTTCAGCAAATAAAGGAGGCAGTGAAGATTCCCTTAATTGCCAAGCCTAATGCAGGGATGCCAATGCTTGATGAAGATGGTAATACTGTTTACTTGCTGGAACCGGAAGATTTTGTTGAGGAAATTACAGCTTTATACGAAAATGGTGCGGGAATTTTGGGTGGCTGTTGTGGCTCCACACCGGAGCACATTAAGGCTGTTGTAAATAAATTCGGTACAAAGAAACCGGTAGCCAGAGAATATAGAAAAATGCGCTATATTACTTCGGAAAGAGAAACCTTAAGCTTTGGCTTAGATGATCCTTTTATTATCGTAGGAGAGCGTATTAACCCTACCGGAAAAAAGAAGCTGCAGCAGGAATTAAGAGAAGGCAGAATGGATATGGTTCTTGATTTTGCAGAGGATCAGGAAGTGAAAGGAGCCGGAATACTAGATGTAAATATGGGAATGAGCGGCGTTGATGAAAAAGAGCTGATGCTTAAGGCTATTGAAGAACTGTCTATGGCTACCAATTTGCCCTTATCCATTGATTCCAGCTATGTGGAAGTATGTGAGGCTGCTCTTAGAAGATATCCGGGGAGAGCACTGTTAAATTCCATCTCCATGGAAAGTCATAAAATTGAACGACTGCTTCCCGTGGCTAAAAAATATGGTGCCATGTTTATTTTGTTGCCTCTTTCTGATGCAGGACTTCCAAAATCCCTGGAAGAAAAAATAACTATTATTGATCAGGTAGTAAAGAAAGCAGAAGAAATTGGATTTACCAAGGAAGATATTGTGGTTGACGGTTTAGTAACCACGGTAGGGGCCAATAAAAAGGCTGGACTTGAGACTTTGGAAACTATTCGTTATTGTAAGGAAAATGGCCTTGCAACTACCTGTGGTCTTTCTAATATTTCCTTTGGACTTCCGGAGAGAACCATGGTAAATACTGCCTTTTTAACAATGGCTATTCAGAGCGGTCTGACTATGGCGATTGCCAACCCCAGCCAGGACCTTTTGGTGGCAGCTGCTTTTGCCTCAGATTTATTATTAAATAAAGAGAACAGTGATCTTAGATATATCGAAAAAATGCAGCAGGTAACCTTTAATACTACAGCCGCTGAAAAGAAAGGAGAGGCAGTCTCTGCCGTAGGAAAAGAAGGGGTAACTTCCCTTTATGAAATGGTATTGAAGGGAAAGAAAAATCTGATTGTAGAAGAAACAAAGAAGCTTTTGCAGGAGGGAGAAAACCCCAATGAGCTTTTACAAAAAAGTCTGATTCCGGCTATTAACGAGGTGGGTGATTTGTTTGATAAGGGTACTTACTTTTTACCCCAGTTAATCAGCAGTGCAGAGGCTATGAAAAGCTCTATCGAAATTATTCAGCCCCTGCTTAGAGAAGAAAGTGATGCCAAGGATATGCCCACTGTAGTAATAGCCACTGTACATGGTGATATTCATGATATCGGTAAAAATCTGGTGGCTTTGATGTTAGAAAATTACGGCTTTAACGTCATTGATTTGGGAAAAGATGTACCCAGGGAAGTAATTGTAGAAACCGCGATAAAAGAAAAGGCGGAAGTCATAGGATTATCAGCCTTAATGACAACTACCATGCAGGAAATGAAGTGTGTAGTGGATTATGCAAAGGAACAGGGCTGTACTGCGAAAATTGTAATTGGAGGGGCAGTGATAACACCGGATTATGCAGTACAGATTGCGGCTGATGCTTATGCCAAGGATGCGGCAGAGTCAGTGAAGGTGATTAAAAATATGTTAGATCTTGAATAAAGCCTTATGTTGTATATCAAAAGGGTGTGAACAATGATTTGTAAAAAGTTTAAAGGGGAAGCTTTATGGAAGGAAGCAAAATAGAGGAATTAGTAGAGCAGTTAAAGATTGAAAATGAGATTGAAAAGAATTACTTAAAGAAACAATTAAATATGATGAAGTTTATGATGGTATCTATGGCGGGTATTTTCCTGGTGTTATTTCTTGCAGTTGTCATTTTGCTGCCAAAGGTAATAGAAACATTAACCAGTGCTAATAATGCCATAAGTCAGATTTCTTCTACCATGGAAGAGATAGATGGAATATTTGATTCGGTAAGTTCACTTGTAGAGGAAAGTGAACAGGGAATTTCCATGGCAATAGATTCCATGAATAGTATTGATTTTGAAGGTTTGAATCAGTCTATTACCGATTTGGGAAATGTGGTTTCTCCTCTAGCCAAATTCTTTTCTAAATTTTAAAGAGAATGATGTTTTGTTATAAGAGACATAAACAAAGACTATGTTTAAGAGGAAGAAAAAGATTGTTCTTTCTTCCTAATCTATGGTAGAATGGTCAAGTATTATTACTCCCTGAACATAAATTTTGTTAATGATGTCAGGGATATGGAAGAAGGAGGAAGAGGTCAATGAATGGTGCGGATTTAATAATCAAATGTCTGGAAAAAGAGGCTGTAGACGTGGTCTTTGGCTATCCCGGTGTTGCCATTTGTCCTTTTTATAATAGTATTTTAGAGTCTGATATTAAGACAGTTCTTATTCGTACGGAACAGAATGCCGCTCATGCTGCCAATGGTCTGGCAAGAGTAACCGGTAAGGTAGGTGTCTGTGTGGTTACCAGCGGTCCCGGTGCTACCAATGCCATCACGGGAATAGCCACTGCTTTTGCAGACAGTATTCCTTTGATTTGCATTACCGGTCAGGTAGAAACCAGTCAGCTGGGAAGTGATGTTTTCCAGGAATCTGATATTACGGGAGCGGCAGAATCCTTTGTAAAATACAGCTATCTTGTAAAAAATGCGGAAGATATTCCCAGGATTATGAAGGAGGCTTTTTATATTGCTAATACAGGAAGAAAGGGACCTGTATTAATTGATATTCCTATTGATGTACAAAATCAGCAGGTTTCTAAATTCCGTTATCCGGAAGAAATTAAGATGAGAAGCTATAAGCCTACGGTAAAGGGGAATATGGTTCAGATTCACAAGGTGGCCAAGGAAGTGGAAAAGGCGAAAAGTCCTGTGATTTGCGTGGGAGGAGGAGTTTTTCTTTCTGATGCCCAGGAGGTAGTTCGAGAATTTGCCAGAAAGCATCAGATTCCTGTAGTGTGTACCATGATGGGAATCGGTGTTTTTCCTACGGAAGATCCCCTGTTTTACGGTACGGTAGGTAATAATGGTAAGCCCTATGCAAACAGAGCGTTGAAGGAAGCAGATCTTTTAATTGTAGTTGGTGCCAGACTGGCAGACAGAGCTATCAGTAATCCTGATAATTTAATGAAAAATAAGACTTTGGTACATATAGATATTGATCCCTGCGAAATCGGAAAAAATGCCGGGGCAGGAATTCCTTTGGTAGGAGATGCCAAGCATATCTTTGAAGATTTATGTAATGAAGAAATCACCTGTGAGCACAATGTGTGGAATGAAACTTTAAATCTTTATAAAGAAAATATGCCTAAAAAGAGGACTCCCAATAAAGAATATGTGGATCCGGCAGAATTTATTAAAAAGCTTTCTTATGCCATGGAGGATGATGCTGTTTATGTGGCAGACGTAGGGCAGAATCAGATTTGGTCCTGTGATTATCATATCGTAAAAAAAGGACGTTATCTGACCTCCGGCGGTATGGGGACCATGGGATATTCTATTCCCGCAGCTATGGGAGCCAAGGTAGGAGCTCCGGATAAGCAGGTAGTAGCTGTTTGTGGTGACGGTGCTTTCCAGATGTCTATGATGGAGCTTGCCACCTTAAAGCAGCACGGAATAGAAGTAAAAATCGTGGTATTAAGAAATAACGTATTAGGTATGGTAAAACAGTACCAGCATTTTACCTATAAAGACAACTTTTCCATGATTGATCTAACAGGAAGTCCTAATCTGGAAAAAATTGCGGAAGCATATGAAATGCCTTTTATCCGACTGAAGAATATGGATGGTGTGGATGCTGCCATTGAACAGCTGCTTCAAACAGAAGGCAGTGTTTTGATGGAATGTCTGATAGATCCCGCTGACTTAGTGTAAATAGGAGGGTAGAAGAATGAAGAAAATATATTCCGTATTAGTAGAAAACCGTCCCAGTGTACTGATGAAGGTATCCGGACTGTTTGCCAGAAGAAACTTTAACATCGACTCGCTGGTAGTAGGTGAGACTGATGATCCTGAGGTTTCCTGCATGACGATTGTCAGCAGCGGAGACCAGAGAACCATGGAACAGATTGATAAACAGCTGAATAAAAAAATTGATGTTATTAAGGTTAATACCTTCGAGGAGAGAGAGAGTATTACCAGGGAACTGATGCTGTTAAAGGTAAAATATAATAAGGGGAATCGCAGAGATATTATGGAAAACTGTGAGATTATGAATGCTAACATTGTCGATATCTCTAAGACACATATGATTATTCAGGTATGTGATGTTCCCGAAAGAACCCAGCTGTTTATAAAAATGCTTCAGGGAATCAGCATTGTAGAGGTTGCAAGAACCGGAACGGTAGCCTTAAAAAAATGTTGTGAAACAAAATAATATAACTTGAAGTTATGAATACCATTAAAAGTTATTATTTGACAATATAAGGACTGCTTGCTATAGTTAAAAAAGAAAATGAAAAGGAAGTACAATATGAAACGTAAAGTATTCCAGTTATTAGTAGACAATACCTCCGGTGTTTTAAGTCGTATCTCAGGACTGTTTTCACGAAGAGGTTATAATATTGAAAGTATTACAGCAGGAACAACTGCAGATCCGGAGTTTACCAGAATTACTATCGTGGCCAGCGGAGATGATGAGATTTTAGCTCAGATTGAAAAGCAGGTTGCCAAGCTGGAGGATGTAAGAGATGTGAAAGAGCTTCGTGCAGATTCCAGTGTATATCGTGAGCTGGCATTAATTAAGGTTAAGGTTGATGCAGCACACAGACCGGGAGTAATTGCTTTAGCAGATGTATTCCGTGCCAATATCATCGATGTTTCTGCCCAGGGACTTATTATTGAATTAACAGGTAATCAGGATAAGGTAGATGCTTTTATTAACTTATTGGAAGGCTACGAAATTCTTGAGCTGGCAAGAACAGGTATTGCAGGTCTGCGAAGAGGAACGGATGATATTGTTTACTTAAAACAGGAAGAAGAGTAAAAGAGAGCATCCAAAATTACATAATCATTGGAAGAACTATGAGGGAAACCTTTCAGTTATATAAGGATAAATGGAGGAAATGAAAAATGGCAAAAATTTATTATCAGGAAGATTGTAATATTTCAATGTTGGAGGGAAAGACCATTGCTGTGATCGGTTACGGAAG
>JAFYWD010000093.1 GCA_017558205.1 Lachnospiraceae bacterium
CCTTAGGAGAATTGTCATTTGAAGAGGGAATAACAAAATTGCCTGATTACTTATTTATGCAAACAGGAATCACAGAAATTACCATTCCCGAGAGTGTAATAGAGATAGGTATACAGACATTTAGTTTTTGTGAAAATCTGGAAACGGTAAACTTACCCTCTAATTTGAAAGTTTTAGATGTTTCTGTATTTTCAGGTTGTAGTAAGCTAAATAAAGTAAATATACCAAAGTCCTTAACAAATACATTCTCCAATATCTTTTCAGGGTGTCCCTTAGGAGAATTGACATTTGAAGAGGGAATGACAAAATTACCTAATTCCTTATTTGTGAATTCATTGATAGAAAAGATTAAAATTCCAAATGGTATAACAGAAATAGGAAGATTTGCATTTGCTGGTTGTACCTCTTTACAGTCTGTTGAGCTTCCTAATACCTTATCAATCATCCATGATTATGCTTTTGATAAGTGTACAAGTCTTTCCGGTAATGTAAAACTCCACAAAAAGCTGGTAACTATAGGGTACGCAGCTTTTAGAGATTGTAGCTCAATACAAAGTGTAGAAATATTAAATAAATATGCAGGTATTGGCAATCAGGCGTTTGAAGGTCATGATGAGGAATTAGTAATCAAAGGATATGATGAATCTACCGCTCAAGCATATGCAGAAAAGAATAATATTACTTTTGAAAGCTTTGGAAAAAGCAACGATTTACCTTTTGAATTAAAGGGGATAAGTTTGGAAGATGATACAATTATAGGACCTCAAATTACTATGGGAGATTTTACTTTTTCTCTTTTTAAACTTGATGCGGGTGGTATGATTCCTCTTAAAAATGAGAATGTAGAATTTACTTTCGATCCTTATGGAGGGATTTATCAGGCTACTATAGGATTAAAAGAATTTGGAGAAGAAGAATTAGATCGTTTTGATACAGATTCATATAATGAAATAAAAAAAGCTTTTAATGAAATTAAAAATAATAGTAAAGATAAAACTGCTTTTAATAGCCTAAAGGAAAAATTAACTGATAATACTGTAGTTGAAATTGGTCCGGAGTTTGAAGGAAGTCTTGCAGGCTATTTGGAACTTAAAATTAGTAGCAATGGAAAGTACAATAATATCAAGGGCGGTATTATACTGGCCGTTAGTGCCGGGCTTGATTTTCCGGAAATGCGTTTTCCGGGAATGCCTATTGCTTATGTAGCATTTGGTATTAGTGGAAGTGTAGAGGGTGGACTTAACCTGAAATATGTGGAAACCATTCTGAATGATGAAATCATCAGAGAGGTAGGGATAGATGGAAATCTGGCAATTCAAGTAGTACCTTCAGTAAGCTTAGGAGCAGGAGATGGAGAAGGTAAGATTATTAATGTAGAAGCTGGCCTGGAGGGAATCATAGGACTGGATATGATGTTTGATGTCACTAATCAAGCCCCCTTGGAAAAGGCCCTGGAGGCTTATCTCTCAGCAGCTCTAACAGCAGAAGCATCAGCCCTGGGATTTCAATTTATAGATTACAGACACGAGTTTGAAAGATTTCAAATTTATCCGGAAAATCAGCTGAAGCCTCAAAGCTTATCTGTTTTAACTGTAGATAACCAGCAATATCCTCTTGTAGGACGGGAGTATCAGATGCAAAGCCTGGGAGGAGAAATGCGTCCGGACACTGTAAGTATCTTGTCCCAGGAAAGTCAAGAGGAGTATTCAGTCATAGAGTCTTTACACTATGAGAATATTTATCCTCACAACAGGGCAAGACTGATTGCTCTGGAAAATGGAAAAGCAATCCTGATCTGGTTAGGAGATACCGGTGAAAAATCAGCAGTTAACAGAACTTCAGTACTATATTCTGTGTTTGATGGAACAAACTGGGGACAGATTCAGGAGCTGTCTGATGGGGGAACCTTAAATGAATCCTTATCTGCCACGTATTTTGAAGGGAAGATGTATCTTACCTGGATTAGGGGAAATAATCCACTGACAGAGGAGGCAACCTTCGAAGAGGCAGCAGTTTCCGTAGATATCTATTATAGTATTTTTGAAAATGGAAGCTTTTCGAAGCCTGAAAAAATAAGCAAACAGGAGAATACAGTATACGAAATGGCCCCTTCCCTGGCCGTGGGAGCAGACAAAATGGTCAGTGCCTGGGTAGAAAATTCCATGAATGACCCCTTGCTTTCCAAGGGAAAAAATAAGATATGCTATACCCTTTCAGATTTAGGGGAATTTGGAGATATTCAAATAGTTCAGGAAACAGAGGATGCCATTCTTAGTGTAAAAGCAGTAGTAGTAGATGAAAGTCCTGTGATTATTTATACCATCAGGGAAAATGATCATACTCAGATTAAAGTCTATAAAAACGGTAAGACGACTACCTTAAATGGTGGTGTATATGCTGTATATGATGGAAAAATCTTTTATGGAAAAGAAGAGCGTATTTTTGCCTATGATATAGCAGAAGAAACAGAGCAGGCCTATAGCCTTCCGGCCTTTGCCAATTTCCGTGTAGTGGGAAATGGAAGCAAAACCTATCTTTTATCAGAGGTGAAGGAAGGAATTTATTCTAAGTTATACTGCTATGAGTTAGATGTAAAACAGGGAGTAGTAAAGGGAGGAGCCAGAGTTTTTGCTGAGAGCACCTATCTCAGTGATTTTTCAGCAGCGGTATTGTCTAATGGTAAGCTTTATTCTGCCATCAGTGAATATGCAGTGGTAGAAGGAGAGGCAGGAACTACCTTTGACAGCTCCAAGGGCAACCTTAGAGTAATGACTCTCAGTGACTTCAAGGATTTGGAAGTGACAGAGATAGGCTGGGCAGATGTGTCAAGGGCAGGTGCCGGAGACAGCTTTTATCTGCATGTAAATGTGACGAATCATAGTATGAATAATGCTTCCGGATTAAAAGCAGTAATTAAACAGCAGGATGAGATTCTTCAGACGGTAGAGCTGGAGGATGAGATTGCAACAGGAAGTAATGTAGATATTGCCATTCCTTTTACCTGTCCTGATAATTTCAACGAAACCTCCCTGACTGTTACCATGGAAGTAGAAGGAGATCAGAATATCTCCAATAACAGCGCAGAAATTCAGTTTGGTGGTGCGGATCTTTTAGTAGGAGATTTTTCGGTAACAGAGTCTGAAACCCATATGGTACTTAGTGCCAAGTTAGAGAATCAGGGAAATGAAGCTGCAGAAAATGTTATGGTATCTGTATCTGCCAATGATGTTGTATTCGACGGGGTATCAGAGGAAACAGCAGCTCAGATTAGAAATTACACTTATGAAAACTTGGCGGCAGGAGAAGAAAAAGAAATTACGCTTCAGATTCCCATAGAGGAATGGCATAGGATGTCAGGAGATATTATTTTTTACTTCGATGTGGAGTCAGATACTTTGGAATATGATTATGGAAATAATAGTGAAAATCTGGTAATAGGTGGAGATATTCTTTATTCTGTAACCTTATCCCATCAAAATACCGGAATGTATCTGGATGAAACTCTTCAGCTTCAGGCATTTATTACCCCATTTAATGCCCCCCAGGTTACCGTTAGTTATGAGAGTAGCAATGAGGAAATTGCCACAGTAGATTCCACCGGTCTGGTAACACCAAAGGCTGAGGGCGAGGTAATTATTACAGTAAAAGCGGTAGATGCCAATGGAACAGAGGAAACAGCAGACTGCCGTATTGTCATAGAAAAAAGACTGCCCAATACCATAGAAGAGGATCCCGGCTATCCGATTATTTATGTATTGGAGGGTGGAAGTAATGATACCAGAAATCCGGAGAAATATGTAACGCAGGAAGAAGAAATCCTCTTATATGCACCGACGAAAGAAGGCTATACCTTTGCCGGCTGGTTTAAGGATCATAACTTTAAAGAACAGATAAGGGCCATCCCTTCCATGAGCAGTGAATCATTTACCCTCTATGCCAAATGGGTTGCATTAGAAAAAGAACGGGGAGGGGAACTGACTTCCATTGCAGTGGAGCTGGTGGAAGGCTATTCTCACACTTATACAGGCTCAGCTATCAAGCCTCAGGTAAGAGTTTATGATGACCACTTGCTGTTAACAGAAGGAAAAGATTATAAGGTAAGCTATAAAAATAATACGAAAGCCTTTATCTATTCGGAGGATATGACAGCTTCCGTAAAGAAAAAGGCACCTCAAGTAATAGTAACCGGATTGGGACAGTATAAGGGCACCCAGCCTGTCATCCATTATTTCACCATTGAAAGACAGGATCTTGGTGAAGCAGCAGTTACTTATAAAGACAGTGTAGAGGTAAAAGCTAAGGATGGCTTACAAAAGGCTACCGTTACTCTTACCTTTAATGGAAAAAAACTGGCTTCTAATACTTACAAACTTTCTTATTATAGAGGCTATGATAGTGTAACAGGAAATTTATCAGAGGAACAAAAGGGACTGACCTCTGTAGGAACCTACTATGTGCTGGTAGAGGCAGCCAAGGATGCTAAGGGAAATTACAGTGGAAATTTCTGTGGTTCTCAGCTTCTGACCATTCAGGTAGTGCCTAAGGGAGAATCTCTTGCAGCAGCAAAGATCAGCTATAATAAAACAGTAGAAGGAACCAGCAAGATTCTGACAGAAGAGCAGCTTGTGGAAAAGATTATCAAGAATCTTAAGATTGGTGGAAAAACCTATCAGACCACAGCAGAAGAAATTTCTGTATTCTTAAGGAATTTTGTAGTGGAAAGTACCACGGTTACCAAGGAAGGAGAGACAGTACCTCTTGAACAGCTGTTAAGCAGTGCAGGAACTAAGACAATACGGATTGTAAGCAAAGAAGGGGCAGAGATTTCTTATGCGGGAAGTCAAAGTATTACCTTTATAGTAAAAGGAAAAGCCTTAAATAAATCCATGTTCCACTTTAGCTATGAGGCACCGGAGCAGAAGGCAGTAACTAAAGCTGCCTATACAGGAGAAGTAAGGATTCCACAATTGACGGTGAAGTCAGGTAATTTACTTGAGCCTGGTAAGGATTACAAGGTTTCTTATTTACAAAAGAAAAATCCTGTCAATGCTGCCGACATCATAAATGCAGGAAGCTATACTGCTGTAATAGAAGGACAGGGGCTGTATACCGGGAAGGTACAATTTAACTTTACTATTACGCCGGTGAAGCTGACAGATGCTTATAAGCAGGGACAGTTGTCTATAGAGGCACCTATCCAGCCTGCGATACAAAATCCGGCAGGAGCAAAGGCAGATTATCTGTTTACCTTTGATTCCGACGGAACAAGTGGAAGCAATAAGGCACAGAAGCTGACAGAAGGGGCTGATTATACCATTACCTATAGTGACAACAAAGCCGTTACTACAGAAAAGAAAAAAAGGAAAGCAACTCTGAAGGGAACAGGCAACTATACAGGAACTCTGAATGCCAAGACAGCACAGGAATTGCAGTTTGAGATTGTACCTAAGGCACTGGATAGCGATGATATCAGTGTGGTGGTAAAATCAATTACGAAAAA
>JAFYWD010000094.1 GCA_017558205.1 Lachnospiraceae bacterium
CTTTCCGGACAGAGGACTATGAAGCAGCTCATAAGCTTCATGAAGAAATGGGATGTATCTGTTATGAAAATCCCCAAATGGGAATTTATTTTATTCAGGACCCTGACGGATACTGGCTGGAAGTAATTCCCCAAAGATAAGAATTATAAAGAAAGCAAGCTCTCAGACAAAAATCTTCTGAGAGCTTTCATTTTATCGAACAGGTGCCAACAAAACCTTTCCTGTTCCACGATATACATTTACCAGCCCCTCCCCGGAGGCAGCAGAGCCAATCAGGCTTTTTCCCGATCTTTCTACTGTGAATTCCAGACTTCCGCTCCAGCAAATAGCAAAATTACCATCCACCTTTAATACATCATTCTGTAAGGTAATTTCAATCAACTCCTCTTTCGGACAATGGGATTCCAAGCATAAAACTCCCTGTCCCTGAATTCCCAGATTAAATAAACCTTCTTTTCCAAGAGCTGCTGAAGAGAGATTGGATCTCATTACCGCCTTATGCTTTAAGGAGGACTCACATGCTAAAAACAGACCATCATCCAAAACTACAGATCCATTCCATTCTGCCACATCCAATAATATAATATGCTTATAAGTAGGCTCTAAAACAAGAGTTCCGCTTCCTGTATATTCCGGTTTGATAGCAGATTCTCCTGTCACTGATCCTCTTACTGCCTTTCCAAGAAGATCTCCCACTCCTTTGATTCCTGTGGTAGCTCTTACATCTCCTGCCATCCATTGCATGGCTCCTGCCTGTACGGTTACATTTGCTTTTGATAAGTCACATACTACCTGTCGTCTCCTAACATTCATCTTACTGGCATAGTAAGCTGTGATTGCATGCTCAGGCATCACACTAAGATCTCTTTGATATTCAATCACAGAAAAAGCCCCCAAGGAAGCTATTGCTTTGATATCATCATTGTTGGTAAAATTATTAATCTGATACATAAATTCCCCTTTCTCTTATCTACACTACATTAAATAATTACGAACCTATATTATATCAGTTTCATCATCACTATACCATCATAAAACTTAATTTCCATACCCAAACCGATTAGGAATATCCTTCTAATCTCAAATCTTCTTTGTACCATTCTTTATAGGCACAACTGTTACTCTCCCACAAACATCCGTCACAATTTTTCTTGAAAAAAAATTATGTTTATGTATAATAGAAACGATAGTGTAAAAATATGGTAAACACAGAGAATAAGAGGTTTTATGTATGATTAGTGCAAATAATGTAACATACAGAGTTGGTAAAAAAGCTTTGTTTGAAGAGGTAAATATTAAGTTTACAGAAGGTAACTGTTATGGATTAATCGGTGCTAACGGTGCCGGAAAATCTACTTTTTTAAAGATTTTATCAGGACAGTTGGAAACTACAAACGGTGACATTGTTATTACACCGGGTCAGCGTTTATCCGTTTTGGAACAGGATCATTTCAAATATGATGCTTTTAATGTTTTAGATGTGGTAATTATGGGAAATCAGCGTCTTTATGATATTATGAAGGAAAAAGATGCTATCTACGCAAAAGAAGACTTTACGGATGAAGATGGTATCCGCGCCAGTGAACTGGAAGCAGAATTTGCAGAAATGGATGGCTGGGAAGCTGAATCTAACGCGGCCACTCTTTTAAACGGATTGGGAATTGAAACTGATGTTCACTACTCACTTCTGGCAGATTTAGATGGTAATCAGAAGGTAAAGGTTCTTTTAGCAAAAGCACTATTTGGTAATCCTGATATCCTTCTTCTTGACGAGCCTACCAACCATTTAGACTTAGATGCTATTGCATGGTTAGAAGAATTTTTAATTAACTTTGAAAATACTGTTATCGTGGTATCTCATGACCGTTATTTCTTAAATAAGGTTTGTACCCATACAGCTGATATTGACTATGGCAAGATTCAGCTTTATGCAGGTAACTATGACTTCTGGTATGAATCCAGTCAGCTTTTGATCAAACAGATGAAGGAAGCCAATAAGAAAAAGGAAGAAAAAATCAAAGAATTACAGGAATTTATTTCCCGTTTCTCTGCTAATGCTTCCAAATCAAAGCAGGCGACTTCCAGAAAACGTGCTTTAGAAAAAATCCAGTTGGATGATATCCGTCCTTCCAGCCGTAAATATCCCTATATTGACTTTAGACCTGAAAGAGAAATCGGTAA
>JAFYWD010000095.1 GCA_017558205.1 Lachnospiraceae bacterium
GGAATAAGGCTAAAAATATTATTGCCTGCTGTAAGGAGCTGGTGGAAAAGTACGGGGGAGAGGTTCCCAATGATTTGGATGCACTAACCAATCTGGCGGGAGTGGGAAGGAAAACAGCCAATGTGGTAAGAGGCCATATTTTTCATGAACCCAGTGTGGTAGTTGATACTCATGTGAAAAGAATTTCAAAAAAATTGGGATTAACAAAAAATGAGGATCCCGTAAAGGTAGAGTTCGATTTGATGAAGGAGCTACCTAAGGAATACTGGATTGTGTGGAATACCCATATTATCCGTTTGGGACGTACCATCTGTAAGGCTCCTACTCCTAAATGTGAGGAATGTTTTTTACAGCATTTGTGCCCCGAATATAAAAAGAACAGTAAAGCAGTGAAAAAAGCTTCGGTGGCAAAGAAAAAGAAAGAGAATTAGAAAGGCTTTTTCATGAAAGGATTGCAAAATTATGTATGCCTGGATCTGGAAACTACAGGCTTAAATCCTAAGAGAGACAGAATCATAGAAGTAGGAATGGTTAAGGTAAGGGAAGGAAAGGTAAAGGAGCATTTTTCCTGTCTGTTGGATCCGGAACAAAAGCTGGAGGAAAGAGTCCGGGAAATCACAGGGATTCGGGAAGAAGAGCTGAAGGGACAGCCTTGTCTCAAGGAGATGCTGCCTACCATTTTGGAATTTTTGGAAGATGATGTGCTGCTGGGACACAGCATACTTTTTGATTATTCCTTCCTAAAAAGAGCTTTTACCAATGAAAAAATCCCTTTTGAAAGAAAGGGAATAGATACCTTAAAGATAGCAAGAAGGGTGGTAGAGGATTGTGAAAGTAAAAGTCTGGAAAGTCTTTGCAGTCATTACAAGATCCAATACCGGGCTCACCGTGCACTGTCAGATGCCTGTGCTACCATAGATTTATATAATATTTTATGTGAGAAGTATTATGAAGAGGAATTATTTGCACCAAAGCCTCTTGTATTTAGAGTAAAAAAAGAGAGCCCTATTAACAGGGCTCAGACAGAACGATTAACAGCTCTATGTGAGAAGCATCAGCTTGTACTTCCCTTTGAAATAGCATCCCTTACACGGAATGAGGCAAGTCGACAGATAGACCGGATTCTTTCAACTTACGGAAGATAACAGAACTGCGTTTTGCGGGAAGAGAGGAAGCCTTCTGTAAAACCTCATTCAGTGCGTCTTTGTCGTTAGCCTGCTGAAGGAGCTGTATAGCCAAAAGGTAGGTCTCTGTCACATCGCTGCCAATGGAGATGGCATAAGTAAGTACCCTGAGAGCAGCGTCAGCATAGCCTGCTTCAAAAAGACAGTGGCCGTATTGCTGAAGCAGGGAAACCAGTGAAATATAATTTTCATCATATTCAGATAAAAGATTAAAATTGGCAACCCCATATTTAAATTTCAAATCTGTATTGGTGTAGCAGCTTAAATCCACAATTTTTGCCTCTGACAGCTGTAAAAAACGGGGAAGTATAGCTTTCACCTGAGGATAAGCCGAAATAAATTCGCTTACCTTGTCAGCAGGCAGTAAGGACAGGGGAAAAAATTCTTCGGCAGAAAAGCTGATAAAAACAAGGTCATTCATAGGCTGTTTTCTGGTAGTATTAGCCTCCTGTTCCTTTTTCCAAAAGGAATCCTCCTGTTTTTTTCCTATTTTAGTGCCTTTTCTCAGATTGTGATGCAGTACTAACAGAAAGATGACCACGCTTGCCAAAAAAGGGAATTTCATATATAATATCCTCCTAAGAACGTTAATTTTGAAAGGCAGAAGAAGATGTTTAATTTTTATAATAAAAAATCAAGAAAAATCCTATCTTCCATTATTATCATTATTTTAGTAGCAGCCATGATTATTCCAACACTGGCTTCCTTAGTAATGTACTAAGATATTGAAACTTTAGCATATTTTAAGGACCTTCGCAAGAAGGGAAAGAAAAGAGGTAACAGCCATGGACAATTGTCTTGCTGGCTGATTATATGAGAAGGTGTAAAAATAGATTAAAGGAGATATGGGATGAGACCGGGAAAAATTTCCGAAAGCGTATTGAAGAGATCTGTACTAAAACAGATTAAGACAAAAAGAGAAGAGATCAGGGCAGGAGCAGGCGTAGGAACAGACTGTTCCTTTTTTGTATGTAATAAAGAGGAGGGCTGTCTTTTGGCAACAGGGGCTGTTGTAATAGAAGATAGAGAGAGCCTTACCATGGGGATTGTGGCTATCGTAAATAATGTGGCAGCAGCAGGAGGAGAGCCGGTAGGTATTCTGTCTTCCTTAGTGCTTCCGGATAAAATCCTGGAGTCAGAGCTGCAGAAGTATACCGCTGAGATTGAAAGAAGCTGTAAAAATCTGGACTTACAGGTTGCGGGAGGTAATACCTGTATTACAGGGGCGGTAAATAAGCCTATTTTAAATCTGACAGTTTTTGGGAAAAAGGAAATAAATTCTCATAAGGGATATAATACCTACCAGGGAGAAGAGGATATTATTCTGACAAAATGGATAGGCTTGGCAGGAACAGCAATTCTCTCGGAAAAAAGAGAACAGATATTACAGGAAAGGCTTCCCATGCACTTGATTGAGGAAGCAAAAAGGATGAAAGAAAAAATCAGTGTATTGCCGGAAAGCAGGATCGGGACAAGACTGGGAGCTCAGGGAATGCACGATGTTTCCAGGGGAGGGATTTTTGCTGCTCTCTGGGAATTAGTGGAGGATAAGAATGTAGGACTGGAGGTAGATTTAAGAAAGCTGACAGTCCGTCAGGAAACCATAGAAATTTGTGAGATACTGGAGATTAATCCTTATGAATTATACGGAGCAGGAGCTCTTCTGATGGTAACTAAAAATGGAGGAAGCCTTTTAAGAGAATTAGAAAAGGAAGGAATTCCGGCTGTGATTATCGGTAAAATCACAAAAGATTGCTCAAAGGTAATTTATAACGGGGAAGAAAAGCGTTATTTGGAACGTCCGGGAAAAGAAGCCCTGGAGGTTTTAAGGCAGAAAGGATAAAATAAAGGAGCTAAGTAGATATGAACATTATTTTACATCAGCCGGAAATCCCGGCCAATACAGGAAATATCGGAAGGACATGTGTAGCCACGGGAACCTCCCTTCATTTAATTGAACCACTGGGCTTTCGTCTTAATGAAAAGGAAGTAAAAAGAGCGGGAATGGATTATTGGGAGCATCTGGAGGTGAAGCGGTATATAAACTTTCAGGATTTTCTGGAAAAAAATCCGGGAGCCAAAATCTGGATGGCCACAACTAAGGCGAAATATAATTATACAGAGGTAGAATTTGGTCCCGATGATTTTATTATGTTTGGAAAGGAAAGTGCAGGGATTCCGGAGGAGATTTTAGTGGACTATGAGGAGACCTGTATCAGAATTCCCATGCTGGATAAAATCAGATCATTAAATCTGTCTAATTCAGCAGCCATTATCCTATATGAGGCCTTACGCCAAAACGGCTTTCATGAAATGCAGACTCAGGGACAGCTTCATCATTTAGAGTGGAAGGGACAAAATACTTAGATTTCATCCTCTTCCATATCCACCAGGGGAAGTGAAAAGAGAAATTCTGTTCCCACTCCTTCCGTACTGACTACGTTAATATTTTCATTATGGGACCGGATAATTTCCTTTACAATGGAAAGACCTAAGCCGGTTCCTTTTTTATCCTTACCTCTGGAAAGGTCTGTTTTATAGAAACGACTCCATATCTGATTAATATTTTCTTTAGGAATACCGATTCCGTAATCCTTTACGGAGGTAAAAATCTTATGGTGCTTTTCGTAGGTTTCTATTTTAATGGTAGAATCCGGGTGTGAAAATTTAATGGCATTATCTAAAAGATTATATAAAACTTGTTGAATTTTACCCATATCAGCTTCCACCATCATTTTTTCATCGGTAAGAATAAGTTCTATGGCTATTCTTTTTGAACGGCAGGAGGGTTCAAAGGAAAGGACCGTATCATGGATTACCTGATTAAGATCAAATACTGTTTTTTCCAAAAGCATACCCTTGGTATTAAGATTATTCAGGGTTAACAAAGAATTGGTAAGCTTAATCAGTCGGTCTGTTTCGTTTAATACAATATCTATGTATTTAGGATACATTTCCTGAGGGATGGTTCCATCCTGCATGGCCTCTAAAAAGCCCTTGATAGAGGTCAGAGGAGAGCGGAAGTCGTGGGAAACATTGGCTACCAGCTTTTTCTGATTATCTTCACTTTTAGCAATTTCTCCGGCCATATAGGAAAGGATAGCGGCAAGATACCCCATTTCATCACTGCTGTCTACCTTAAGTTCATAATGCATATTTCCACAGGCATAATGCTCCGTTGCTGTGGTAATTTTACGAAGAGGAATATAAACAGATTCCGTAAAAAAAATAAGAATAATCAGGGACAGCATAAATAATATCAATAAGGTAAGATAGGAAATTTTTAAAAATCCTTCCTTGGAAGCCTCCAATGCCTGCAGATCTGTGTGAATTACTACATATCCCTTTACCGTATAATCAGAAGTAATAGGAACAAGAACAGTAAGCATTTCTTTATCAAAGTAATTAAAAAAAGTACCTGTAGTATAATAGGAGCCTGCGGTGATGGTAGGATCAAAATTTTCTACAATGATTTCAGTCTGTATATCTACCGGATGGTCGGAATCCAGTACCATTCTGCCGGAAGGGTTGATAATCCAGATAGTGGCAGACAGGTAGGTGGACAATGCATCCAGCTGTTTTTTTACAGAATCCAGAGAAATGGCACTTTTATAGAGATCGGAAGCATAGGTATTAGCAATTAAGGTAGCCTCCTTATAAAGGGCACCGGATTTTTCCCGACGCAAATGCTCCAAAGTAAGATCGGAGATAAAGGTTGCAATAATGAAAAAGCTGAAAACCGCAAAAATAAGATAAGCCAGACAGAGCTTTAAATATAAGGTTTTTTTCATAAGTCACTCCCATTTGACAGAATAAATGGGCAGAAGGAATTAGAAAGTAATCTGCCCATTTTATATGATAAATTAGGTTCTGGCTTCAAATTTATATCCGATACCCCAGATGGTAGCAATTCTCCAGGAGGAATGATCCTTGATCTTTTCTCTCAGTCGTTTGATATGTACATCTACGGTACGGGTATCTCCGATATATTCATAGCCCCAAATCTGATCCAAAAGCTGTTCTCTGGTAAAGACGTGATTAGGACTGGCGGCCAGAAAATATAATAATTCCAGCTCCTTTGGAGGCATATCAATAATATTTCCCATATAAATTACGGAATAATTGGTGAGATTAACGGAAAGCTCCGGGTATTCCACACATTTGACGTGAGCTTTTTCTTCTATGGAAGGAGCAGCTTTATAACGTCTGAGAACAGCCTTTACCCTAGCTACCAGTTCTTTGGTATCAAAAGGCTTTTCCATATAATCATCAGCCCCCAGCTCTAAGCCAAGTACCTTATCAAAAACCTCTCCCTTGGCAGAAAGCATAATGATGGGGGTAGAGGATTTGGCACGCACCTCACGACATACCTGGTATCCGTCAATTCCGGGAAGCATAAGATCTAATAAGATCAGCCCGGGTTGAAAGCTTTGAAGAGCAGACAGAGCAGATTCACCATCATTAACGATCATGGTTTCAAAGCATTCCTTAGTCAGGTAAAGCGAAATCAGCTCTGCAATATTATTATCATCATCTACAATGAGAATTTTTTGTCTGTTTACCATAATGAAAAGAGTTCCTTTCTATTTGAATTCTGCAATTGTCACACCGGCATCACCTTCTCCGAATTCACCCAGTCGATAGCTTTTAATATATCGGGCCCGGCGAAGATGGTTTTGTACAGCTTTTCTAAGAGCTCCGGTACCTTTTCCGTGTACAATTCGTACACTGGGAAGATGAGCCAGATATGCATCGTCAAGATATTTATCAAGCTCTGCCAAAGCCTCATCAACAGTCTTACCAAGCAGATTAATTTCAGTGGAGACAGAAAAGGATTTGGACATTTTAATTTTACCGGTACCGGTACGCTGTAAAGCAGGTGTGGTAATGGTATCCTCATCAATTAAAACTAAATCCTTAATATTTGCCTGGGAGCGGATAATACCACACTGAACATAAAGATTTCCTTTGGCATCAGGCAGGGAGTTTACAGTTCCCTTTAAGCCCATGGAAAGAATTTTCACCGTATCACCCAGCTTCAGCTGTTCCGGCTTCAGAGCTTTTCCCTGAGGTTTTTCAGCCTTCATGGTGAGAGAGGAATTTTTCTGATTAATTTTATCCCTCAGTCCGGCTCTTGCTTTTTCCAGATCCTTCATGGAAGCTCCGGGACCGGCTTTTTGGAAGATACGAATGGTTTCATCTGCAGTTGCCTTGGCCTCCTGAAGAATTTCTCTTGCCTGTTCATTGGCCTCTCTGAGAATTCTTTCTTTATTGGATTCTATTTTATCTGTTTTTTTCTGCAGTTTTTCTTTTAATTCCCGGATTTCCTGCTTATAAGCTTCTATCTGCCGCTGTTCCTTTTCAATGGTCACGCGGCTTTCTTCTAGGGAAGACAGCAAATCTTCAAAGCTTTCAGCTTCTTCACTAATCTGTTCTTTTGCAGTCTGAATAATATCAGAAGGCAGCCCCAGCTTGGAAGAGATGGCAAAGGCATTACTTTTTCCGGGAATACCTATTAATAAACGATAGGTGGGACTTAAGGTTTCCACACTAAACTCGCAGCAGGCATTTTCGACCATGGGAGTGGATAAAGCAAAGATTTTTAATTCGCTGTAATGAGTAGTTGCCATGGTGCGGATTCCTTTTTTATGAAGCTCACCAAGAATGGCAATGGCCAGAGCAGCTCCCTCCGTAGGATCGGTACCTGCACATAGTTCATCGAAAAGGCAGAGAGAGTTTTCATCAGCCTTGTTTAATATAGTAACAATATTCTTCATATGGGAAGAAAAGGTACTTAAATTCTGTTCAATGCTTTGTTCATCACCGATATCAGCAAAAACCTGTTGGAAAATACAAAGACGGGATCTGTCGGCAGCAGGAATATGAAGACCTGCCTGACCCATTAAGGTAAATAAGCCTACAGTTTTTAGGGAGACAGTTTTTCCTCCCGTATTGGGACCAGTAATAATTAACAGATGAAAGTTTTCCCCCAGGGAAATATCAATGGGAACTACCTTTTTTTTATCCAGTAAGGGATGGCGTCCCTTACGGATTTGTATCATACGATCATTATTAAAAACAGGCTCGGTAGCATTTTGCTCTAACGCCAGGGCACCCTTGGCAAAGATGAAATCCAGCTCAGTCATAATTTTCTGATTAGAGGAAATGGCAGGAATATATTCAGAAACAGAGGCGCTGAGAGTGGCCAGGATTTTTTCGATTTCTTCCTGCTCCTGAAGCTCCATTTCCTTTAGCTGGTTATTTAAATTTACAATAGCGGAGGGTTCAATAAACAGGGTGGAGCCTGAAGAGGACTGGTCGTGGATCATACCGGGGACCTGCCCCTTGTATTCGGACTTAACCGGGATACAGTAACGATGATTTCTCATGGTAATTACGGCATCCTGCAAATAGGTTCGAAGGGAGCCGTTTACCATTTGATTCAGCTGGGAATGAATTTTTTCGTTAATTAAAATTTTAGAGCGGCGGATATGCTTTAAGGTACTGCTGGCATCATCGGCAAATTCATTTTCTCCCAGAATACAGCGGCGGATTTCCTCTGACACATATGTCAACGGTTCCAGCTGTTCAAAAAAAGAGTCCAGGCTGTCAGCAGGCTGGTCATCTCTTTCCTTACGGCCATAGGCCTTAATTCTATTGACATTCTCTAAAAAAGCAGCAATGGTCAGAAGCTCTACGGAAGAGAGACAGCTGCCGATTTCCAGGGAGCTGAGAGAACGCCCCAGAGGCTTATTACCTCCAAAGGAGAGAACCCCCTTTTTAAAGATTCTGTTAAGAGCATCCCGGGTATACTTCTGTTGTTCCTGTATAGATTCTAAATCAGTCATAGGCAACAGATTTTTACAAAGCTCTTTTCCCGGTAAGGAAGAGGCTTTGTCAGTTAATTGATTGATAATCTTGTTATATTCTAAAATATGAAGAGCTTTTTCATTCATAATGTTACTCCTGTATTTTGTAAATTGATAATAGGAGTTGCCCGACAAAGGGGTATTTTACACAATGAAACTATCTAAATTACCCATTTGTCGGCCAACTTATTTTAATAGTATAGCATATTTTGGGGGAAATTACTATGTACATCAGCATGACCATAGGATATACTTGAAACTAAGTAAGGAAGAGGTAAGAGCTCCGCCATAACCAGTCACATGGCTGATTTGTCATGGCGGGACTGTCACGGGAAGGGAAATGGTTATAGAAGGAATGGATCAGCAGGAGAAATTTGATTTTATAACACAAAAGGTAAAAGAACGGCCGTTAAATAAAAGAAAGCTTATGAGAAAGGCTTTAATTACTGCATCTATGGCCGTAGTATTTGGTTTGATAGCTTGTTTTACATTTATAATCCTTCAGCCGGTGATTAACAACTGGCTGCATCCCAGGGAAGAGGTGGAACGAATAGAGATTCCGGTAGCTGAGGAAGAGATTTCGCCGGAAGAAATGGTAGTTCATGAAGAGGAAATGCTGGAGCCCAGTCAGGAGGTTATAGAATCCTTAAAGGATGAGTTTCGTCTGGGAATAAGTGATTATCAGGAATTTTATCATAATGTATATGATGTTGTTCATAATATGAAAGCAGCCATGGTGACGGTAGAGGGTGTCAGTGAGCAGATGGACTGGTTTAACAGTACGTATGAGTCTTCGGATCAATGTACAGGATTTATTTTTGCCCAGAATAATCTGGAAATTCTGATTCTTTTAAATATTCATACCATTAGGGAAGAGGAAAAAATTGAGGTAACCTTTGTAGACGGAAGAACGGCTACGGCCTACCTTAAGGGAAAGGATTATAATACTGATTTAACAGTGGTGGCAGTAGCTAAAAATGCCCTTCCGAAAAGTACACTGGATGCACTGGGAACTCTGATTTTAGGAAGCTCCAAAAGAGAGGATTTACTGGCTACTCCCATAATTGCGGTGGGAGATCCCTTGGGGAAGCCTTCGGTAATATACGGTATGATTACCTCAGTAGGCAATATGGCCAATATGATTGATGCCAATTATGAAATATTGACTACAGATATTTACGGAAGTACGGCAGCAGAGGGACTTTTGGTAGATTATAACGGCAAGGTTCTTGGCATTATTTATCAAAGGCAGAATGATCAGGACAGTAAAAATCTTGTTTCAGCCATAGGAATTACGGAATTAAAGCCGGTACTTCAAAGGATGGGAAATGGACTGCCTAATACTTATATCGGACTTCGGGTAACAGAGGTACCGAGGGAAATTCATGAAAGAAAAGAAATTCCGCTGGGAGTCTATGTTACCGGTGTCGAGATGGATTCGCCGGCAATGGTTTCCGGAATACAAAATGGGGATATTATTATCCAGATTGGAAAAAACGGTATTACGACGCTTTCTGATTATAAGCAGGTAATTGTGGAAAGTAAGCCCGGTGAAATAAAGGAAATGATTATTATGAGACAGGGGCCGGATGGTTATAAAACAGCCACGATAGAAATTACCATGGGAGAATTACAATAATAAATTAGAATGAGAGGAATTTAAATGAAGTTTATTAAGGATTATCGGGATGGAGACAGAGTTTTTGATATTTATCTTTGTAAGCACAGACAGTCAGCAGTAACAAAAAACGGAAAGCCCTACGATAATGTTATTTTACAGGATAAGACAGGAACAATTGATGCAAAAATCTGGGATCCCAACAGTGCAGGGATTGCAGAATTTGATGCTTTGGATTATGTAGAAATCTACGGAGAAGTGAATGCCTTTCAGGGAGCTTTGCAAATCAGTGTAAAGCGTGCCAGAAAGTGTAGTGAAGGAGATTATAATCCGGCAGACTATCTTCCCGTATCTTCAAAAAATATTGAGCTGATGTACACGGAACTGATGGAATACATATCCTCTGTAAAAAATAAATATCTTCGTAGCTTTTTAGAGCTTACCTTTATCAAGGATGAAGAATTTGCTTCTGTTTTCAAAAAGTCCTCCGCAGCTAAAAGTGTTCATCACGGCTTTATCGGCGGCTTATTGGAGCATACTCTCAGTGTGGTAAAGCTTTGTGATTATTATTGTAAGTCTTACCCGGTACTGAATAGGGATCTTTTACTGGCAGCGGCCATGTGCCATGATATCGGAAAAACGAAGGAGCTCTCCCCTTTTCCGGCCAATGATTACACAGATGACGGACAGTTTCTGGGGCATATTGTAATAGGAGTGGAGATGATTGGAAGAAAGATTGATCAGATTCCCGGCTTTCCTGCGATCCTGGCATCTCAGTTAAAGCATTGTATTCTGGCTCATCACGGGGAGTATGAGTATGGTTCTCCCAAGAAGCCGGCTATTATAGAGGCACTGGCACTAAATTTTGCAGACAATACGGATGCCAAGATGCAGACATTTTTAGAGGTACTTCAATCCACGAAGGAAACGGGCTGGCTGGGCTATAACCGTCTCTTTGAATCCAATCTGGCCACAACCAAGGTAGAGGGCTAAAAGTATGGAAAGCAGCAGAGCATATAAAAAAAATGACCTTTGTACTGTGACCATAGAGGATATGGGTACGGATGGAGAAGGAATCGGAAAAATAGATGGCTATACCCTGTTTATTAAGGATGCCGTAATTGGAGACAGGGTAGAGGCAAAGATTATGAAAGCTAAAAAGAATTATGCTTATGCCAGATTAGAGAAGGTGTTATCACCTTCTCCTTTTCGCATTGAGGCAAAATGCAGATTCCACAGACAATGCGGAGGCTGTCAGATTCAGCCCCTGCAATATGAGAAGCAATTACAGTTTAAGCATAATAAGGTACGGAACAATTTGATCCGTATCGGCGGGATAAAAGAAGAGCTGATAGATGAAATTATGGAGGAGCCGGTAGGCATGGAGACTCCCTTTTTTTACCGTAACAAAGCCCAATTTCCCTTTGGCAAAAATAAGGAGGGAAAAACCATTACCGGTTTTTATGCCGGAAGAACCCATAGTATTATAGAAAATACGGAATGTGCATTGGGAGTAGAGGAAAATCGGTATATTTTAGAGATTATTCTTTCTTATATGGAAGAATATGGTGTTCAGCCCTACGAAGAGGTAACCCATGAAGGACTTTTAAGACATGTGCTGATACGAAAAGGCTTTGCCACCGGGCAAATTATGGTATGTCTTGTAATTAACGGAAGCTCTCTTCCCGGAGAAGAAAAGCTGGTAGAAAAACTTTTACATATTCAGGGCATGAGCTCCATCAGTATTAGTATTAATCAGGAAAAGACAAATGTGATTATGGGAACCAGGCTTCGTCTGTTATATGGTAAAAGGCAGATTGAAGATAATATAGGAGATATCAGCTTTAAGATTTCTCCCCTGTCCTTTTATCAGGTTAATCCCGTACAGACGGAAAGGATTTATTCACGTGCTTTGGAATATGCCAATCTGACGGGAGAAGAAACGGTTTGGGACCTTTACTGCGGTATCGGAACTATTTCCCTGTTTTTAGCAGGCAAGGCAAAGCAGGTGTACGGGGTGGAAATTGTACCGGAGGCTATTGAGGATGCCAAGGAAAATGCGGCCTGCAACAAAATTACCAACGTGGAATTTTATGTGGGAAAAGCAGAAGAGGTACTGCCGGAAAAATTTGAAAAGGAAGGAATCTATGCAGATGTAATGGTGGTAGATCCGCCCAGAAAGGGATGTGATGAGGCCTGCCTTTCTACCATGGTGCAGATGAAGCCGGAGAGAATCGTATATGTCAGCTGTGATTCTGCTACCCTGGCCAGAGATGTAAAATATTTGCGAGAGCATGGGTATGAGCTGAAGAGGGCAGGAATTTTTGATAATTTTCCTCAGACTACTCATGTGGAGACGGTAGTTCTGTTGTCCCAACAAAAACCGGATGATGTAATCGAGGTTGAAATAGAGTTAGATGAGCTGGATTTGACTTCAGCAGAGAGTAAGGCGACTTATAAGGAAATTCAGGAATATGTTCTGAAGGAGCATGGGTTGAAGGTGTCTAATCTTTATATTTCACAGGTAAAAAGAAAGTGTGGAATAGAGGTTGGGGAGAATTATAACTTGCCTAAGTCAGAAGGCGCAAGAGGTCCGGTGGACCTCTGTTCTGCGCGGACCGGAGCGGGAGCGGAGACAGCTAGACAGCCTCAGTGTCCGGTGGAGAAGGAAAAAGCGATAAGAGATGCACTGGAGCATTTTGGGATGATTTAGAGAGGTGAGCACATGGCATTAAACTATACAGTATATCAGTATGATGGCAGCAGGAATGCAGTTGTTATGACAGATATGGATGGCAAGGAACTTGTGATTGACTGTGATAAGGCAGAGGAGCAGGTTGTATTTGATGAGCCGGAGGATGCAGGGATTCTTGCCAGACTTGCAAGGAAAGAGCCTGCAAGTTATGTGAGTATTGCAATGCGTCCGGGCGGATTGCAGGATTATGTGGATGTTTGGAATGAGTTGAATTAGATAGTCCACAATTCATTTGTCAATATAATATGTACGAAAAGAGGATGTTAATGATGGAAATACTAAGTTTAGAAAGTTTGGGAATTGATTACGATTTTCCAGATGAAATAAGAATATTTGCAAATGAACATAAAAGTCCTGGCTCAATACCACCAAATTACAAATCAGTGTATGATTATATCGCTATACTATTCTATTATCATTTTGTAGAAAAATTGGAAAACAGAGAAATCGCAGAGTTGCTGAATGTAGCACCAAATAACTTAATTCAAAGGATGTACAATTATGGCTGGCATTACAGTAAAGATTATGACATTAATAAGGAATTGCGTGAAGCAGAGTTGAAAAAATTATTCAAAAAACTAGAGGATGCTAAAAGGGCAATACACACTATTAATTTTGAAGAATTTGATTTGTACAAAAAAATGAAGCAATGCGACTATTATCAGAAGATGAGGAAAAAAACTTGGCAAATTGGTGAATTCAAAAACAAAGAAGAATATTTGAAGTCTATATTTTACTTTACTCAAATTAGTGAAGAGAAATGGTCGTCTAGAGAGATGGCTACAGTATTTAATGTGCGAGTAAATACAATGCAATTGAGATTAGAGAATTTAGGGATTAGTTATACTCTTGAAGAAGCATTAGAGCATAAAAAAACAAAAAATGCACAGAATTACGGAGCCACCGTGCGTGCAGGAAAAGTTACACGTATGAAAGCATTGCGAGCAAGTGCAACAAGTGGAAGTATGACAGAATGTAATTTTAGAGATGAGTTGTCACTGGTAATTTATGATTATTTTTACGAAGATTTTTATGAGGTGATTGTTGGAACTAATACTGTTGGAATCATAGATGGTAAGGAAATAGATATTCCTGTTATTGTTATTAATAATTTGCAAGGAACTTATGTGAAAATTGCCATTGAATATAATGGAGAGACATATCACCAAAAGGAAGATACCAAAAAGAAGAAACTATTAAAGAAAAATGATTGGATATATTATGAGGTTATAGAAAAGAATAATGACGGTAGCCACAGAGGTATAAAGTATATAAAGGAGAAAGCGCGAAATACTGCAATGGAATTGAAAGAAATTGTTAAGAAAGAGCTTTGTTTAGATACATAACAAATGGTAATTAGTTCACTTTTATGTGGTTGTAACAATGGATAAAATGTGAAGGAACCAGCGTAATTGATGCAGGTGACTTCACATTTTTTGGTGTGTGAAATGGTTTATTTACAGATAGGAGGTATGAGTGATACAATAAAAGAACTAGTAAATAGACTTATGAATGAAATTAAGGAGGGACTTTATGAGAGTAAATTTTTCAGATTATCCCAAGTCATTATCTTGGGAAATGAAATCGTTTTCAATGCCTAATATTCCAAGAGGAACATTGGGGATGAAAGAAAACCTTAAAACTATTTTAGAGATGGTACGAAATAATGTCTCTCCATCTCAAAAATTAAATATAGAGGGAAGCGAAAGTCAGATAGATTTAGGAACGGCGTGTGTTCGTTTAAGACCGATGAAATTACTGTTGAAAACTCAGGCGGGATGGACACTTTCTGATGAGGCAAGAAAATGGCTGGATACAGAAGATGAATTGTATTTGGCAGCATTTTTATGTGCTCGCATAAAATTTTTGGCAGAAATATTGTATTATTTGGATGAACCTAAGACAGCAGCAGAACTACAAAATATAGCAAATAACGAATATGCTTTGACTTGGAAAACAACAAGTGATATTAATGCACGACTTGTGTGGTTGCGACAATTAGGGCTCGTAGAATTTCAGGATTTTTCTCTTTTGTATTTCTTAACAGATTTGGGGAAGGAATTTGTAAAGAATATTGAAGTTGTTGAGCCGATAAAACAGGATTTTTCATTTGACGAGACATTAAACGAAGGAAAGGTGGAAGTTTCAGAATGGGCAATTGATTTTTGCTCTAATTTACCTAGTGATAGAAAATCTACTATAGGATATATTATCGGAGATATGAAGCAATTTCAAACAACGATTGCAGAATTTATTCAATTGATTAGTGGAGGAAAATCTTCTGATCAGGTAATGGAATATGCTGAGGAGAATTATGCTATTGCACCTTCCTCTTTGAAATCTTTCTTTTCCACCCTAACTAATATGGGAATCGTTGAAAGAAAGACATCTACAATCTATGATGTGACAGATACAGCAAGATTATGGAGTGAGAAAGAACTGATAATTGACTTGCTTTGTATAATGCATAGACAGTTTGGTTTTATGTTTGAAATGTTAGGTGTCTTAGAAGAGAGAAGCATGTCCAATAAAGAATTGGCGGCAATAGCAAAAGTTTCATATGGTTTTGAAAGAGAGAATGTAGATGAAATACGTAGAAGAGTGGCTATATTTCAGACGGCAAAACTAATAAGGAACGATTCTATAGATAAATACACTATTACAAGTAGGGGGAGAAAACTTTTAGGGCTTATCAAGGTAGAAAAACCGGTTTTAGCAGAAAACAATGAGAAATGTGCAGACGAATTCGAGAATGCTCAGGATTTACAGTTCTTTACGGAGTTACGTTTGGCGGCAAAAGATTCTAGTAATTTTGAAAGACTTGAAAAACAAGTTAAGGTAGCATTTGAAAAACTTGGGTTTGAAGCGCAATGGCTTGGCGGTGCCGGAAAAACAGATGTGTTAGTGCGAGCGGCGGGTAATTCTTTGACAACGTATACAGTTACCGTTGATGCAAAGTCGACGATGAGTGGAAATGTGACGGATGGTCTTGTAGATTTTGATACATTGGAGGAACATAGGCGCAAACATAAGGCTGATTTTTCAGCAGTTGTAGGTGGCAATTTCCAAAATGAGAGATTGATCAAGAGAGCGATTGAACATAATGTGGTTCTAATCGATATAGACACATTAGAAAATTTAATTAGAAATCATTTGGAAGTACCAATTCAAGTAACGTCATACAAGAAGTTATTTGAAACGCCGGGTATAGCTGATGTTAAATGTCTAGAAGAGGAACGCGAAAAAATTACAAGATACGGAAATCTTCTTCATGCGGTGATGGATTGTTTGATTGCTGAAAGAGATGATGAAGTAACAGGTGGCATATTACAAGAAAGAGATATTTATCGTTCTTTGAGAATGAATGATAGTTTTTCTTCTGTTCCTAATATTGATGAAATATCTGCTATGCTTCAGTTTCTTGCTTCGCCTTTGATTGGTTGCGTAGAAAAGTCGAAGGATGGATATTCAGCAGTTGGAACATTAGATGATGCAGCGCAGAAATTTGATTTCTATTCAAGGATGTGTAAAAGTCAGAAATAGGTTAAGGGTAATGCAATAAATATATGAGGAATTGCTGGAGCTGAAGTTTCAAAAGATAAAATTGAAATAGAGTTATGAAAGGTGTGTCAAAAAGTGGCGTACTTTTTCAAAAAGTGCGTCAAGAAGTGACACACCTATAAGAATATCAGGGGTTTTAGGGGATTTTGCCCCTAACTAGATGCATTTTGTGATGGATATACAAAATGCGTATCTAGCGAAGGACACCCGGAGAACTTTTTCGGGCATCGGAAAAGGTGCTATTTTTATTAATTTTTTGCTAGAAATGTAGGTATGTCGGAATTTCCAACATAGAAAATAAAAAGTATGTCAATTTTTCCAACATAAAAAATGGGAAGTATGTCGGTGATTCCAACATAAAAATACGATTCCGACATGGATTTCCAACATAGTAGCAGAGAAAATTTTTTCTCATTGGAATCATTGCTTTTTCCAATCCACAGTTGTATCATTAAGACAAGAAGTCATAGATGACTTATCGGACGAAAAGATGCAGAGCGATTATGGAAGGAGGGAAGCTTTGAACAAGGAATTTGAACGCTGCTGCACATTCCTGGCCGAGATGATGGAGAAATACGGAGCATTGGTTTTGCGAGACATCGCCGTAGAGATTCAGTATGAACTGGAAACTTGGTGTGATGATGCAGAGGGAAAAAGACTTCGGTATGAGGCTTATGCAAGAAGATTTATGAAGCGGTTTGAGAAGGCGGCATAAGGATTACCGGCATCCTGCGAGAGTGGGATGTATACATATGATAGAGCGTTCAAAATAGTAGGATTGAAAGTGTTATTTCACATATTGAGTATAATAATAGATTTGTAGTAAGCTTCGGTAAATTTTTTGCTGAGGTTTATTTTTTTGCAACAAGTTGTTGACCGTGTGAATGATTGGATATATAATAAATTTATGCAATGCATAAAGAGGTGAACTTATGGAAGCAAGAGACGAATTAAGAAAATTAAGAGAAAGTACCGGTATGAACCGGAAAGAATTTTGTGAGTATTTTGAAATCCCATATATGACGGAAACAGATTGGGAATTAGGTAATAGAAGGGTTCCACAGTATCTTTTACGATTGATGGCATATAAGATTGAAATAGAGAAGTTGGCTAATAAGAAAAAAGAGAGTGCTCAGGAAGATGAAGCGACTAAAGAATAATGTATAGGTAATTGTGCCACAGCCTGTGGTATAAATTGGAGGTATTGACAATATGACACCAGAAGAAAAAGTAATAATGACGAAAGCTCAGCGTATCAGTAGATGGAATGCGCAAAAGTTGTATTATTCTACAGGTAAACAGTATCAGAGAAAATGGACTGTGAAGAGAGGAGAAGTTTATTTTGTGGATTTAGGGGAGAATGTCGGTAGTGAGGAAAATAAACTTCGTCCGGTTGTTGTATTACAATCGGATGCATATAATTTCAAGTCACCGGTATTTACATGCGCTATTATTTCATCTAGTGCTTTGACGATTCCGGATATTCAAGTCTCGATTACTGGAACGTACCCATATAAAGATGAGAATGGTGTGAATAAATTTTTAGTCGGAAGCGTGGATTTAGGGCAGATAAAGACCGTAGGTAAGGAAAGAATAGTAAATAGTAAGGTTTGTATGCTTAAGCAGGAGATACAAGAAATAGATAGAAAACTCTTGAATGCGCTTGGTTTATCTAGTATAATTAAGTCAAAGGAAAACACCATTAAATCATTGCAAGGTAAAATAGAATATATGAAAAAGCAATAGATATTTTTCGTTGACTTTTCATATAATATAATGTAGAATCTTATCTACAGATGTGGTCAATCTGGCGATTGATCGGTAAAATTGATTCAGTTATGGTGGATTTGGCGATCCATCGGTAGCTCCCACTTCGGTGGGAGTTTCTTTTTGTGATGGCCGTAGAGAGGCATGGGTAATGCCCGAATCCAAATATCTCATTAGCGGGTAGGCAGTCAGAGTGATGGCTGTCTATTTTTATGTTGAAATACGGTTGGAACAGATATATAATTTTGTTGGGACAATAAAACGTATGTAAGTTACGACATGGATTGGAGGATGTTTACCATGGAAGTTTCAAAAAGCGATTGGAAATTATTTAGGACACGCATTGGTGATTGGCAAGAAGCGTATATGGAACGCTTGGTTAAGGGATATATGGATTTATTAGAAGGTAAAGAGAATGCTTCAGATAAATTCTGGAAGCTGGAAGAAAGAATAAAAAAGGATAAGAAACATCCGGGAGTAATGCTTGAATTAAGCAAAGGGAATATGATTTTCGATATTGTGGCATTGATTAATAGTGGAGTAGTTACAGTTGACGATTTAGCAGATTTCAGTGATGAATTAAAGGAAAGTGTAGCATATTTTACGAATAGATAAGGAGTTGATTTGTATGGTGATTTACTGTTCTAAGGCATTGCAAACGGCTTTAAAACTAACAAAATCTGATATGGTTAAGCCTGAAGATTTACAACAAAATGACTTTTATTCGTGGCACGGGCATATTGCAAAAGTGGATGGAAGAAATGTAATTGTACTTATGAACGATAAAACTATGTATTGTATGTTATTTCGGAACAAATTGCCGAGAACAGCAAGTAAGTTTTCAGAACTTGTAAAAGAAGCAATTCCATACACTTTTGAGGTTGGGAATGTTAATTTAGAAGAAATTGAAAATTATATGTCTGGGTTGGGGGATATAGTTTTTTCAGAAAAATCAGACAGGCAGATGACAGGGAATATTAGTCGTATGATTTTGGATATGTCTTATCAATGGAATTTTGCTTGGAATGATAATGAAACAATTCAGGCATATGAAGCGTGGGAGCAAAATCGTAGATTGAGGAAAATAGCTAAGGATTATATAGTTCCGTTTGAAGAAATGCTAAAAGCATTGTGTGGAATTGAATGACAGAAAGGTTGTGATCTCATGAAAAAACAACTCAAATGCTACATTTACACCCGTGTATCCACCTCCGTGCAGGTAGATGGTTATAGTTTAGATGCGCAAAAGGATAAATTGCATAAATATGCTGATTACCAGGATATGATTATCGCCGGTGAATACTCCGACGAGGGCAAATCCGGTAAAAGTGTGGAAGGTAGACCACAATTCCAACAAATGCTTCAGGACATCGAAAACGGCAAGGACAATATCGATTTTGTGCTTGTATTCAAATTATCCCGTTTTGGTCGTAACGCAGCAGATGTATTATCATCCCTTCAGAGAATGCAGGATTTTGGGGTTAATCTTATCTGTGTGGAAGATGGTATCGATAGTTCTAAGGATGCTGGTAAACTTATGATTTCTGTTTTATCTGCGGTGGCTGAAATTGAGCGTGAGAATATATTGGTACAGACTATGGAAGGACGCAGACAGAAAGCCAGAGAAGGTAAATGGAACGGTGGTTTTGCACCTTACGGTTATCAGCTAATCAACGGTGAACTGCACATAGCCGAGGATGAAGCGGAGATTATTAGAATTATTTACGATAAGTTTGCCAATACCACTATGGGAATTGCAGCCATTGCTACATTCCTAAACAACAGCGGATACAAGAAAAAGCTTCGGCAGAACAATACCATAGAAGGTTTCTCCACATCCTTTGTAAAAGGTGTTTTGGATAATCCGGTGTACTGTGGCAAGCTTGCTTTTGGCAGAAGAAAGAATGAGAAAATACCGGGTACAAGGAATGAGTACCACATTGTGAAGCAGGACAAGTATATGCTTAACGATGGTATCCATGAGGCAATTGTATCGGAAGAACTGTGGAATCAGGTGCATAAAAAGAGGCAGGAAACCGGTGTTGCCAATATCAAAACTCATAGCTTGGATCACGAGCATATTCTGTCTGGTATTATTAAATGCCCTATCTGCGGAAGTGGTATGTATGGAAATGTAAATCGTAAAAAGCATCCCGACGGCGGACACTACAAAGATTATTTTTACTATGCCTGCAAGCACAGAACTTTTGTAAATGGTCATAAGTGTAATTATCGTAAGCAGTGGAGCGAGGATAAAATCAATGCAGCAGTGGAAGAAGTAATTCGTAAGCTGGTGAATAATCCAAAGTTTAAAACGGAGATTCAGAAGCACATCGGTCAAAGCATTGATACACAGGAGCTGGACAGAGAGCATACAGGCTTACAGGAGCGATTAAAGCAGGTAACCGGAGCTAAGAACAAGCTGGCAAATCAGATGGATAACTTATCTGTATCAGACAAGCATTATGACAAGAAGTATGAGGATATGCAGGTGCGTCTGGACAAGTTCTATGACGAGATAGAAGAAATTGAAACTCTGATTGAAGAAGTGGAAACCAGACTGTATAATATTAGGCAGGAGAAAATATCCGCAAATAATGTATATCAGTTCTTATTATTCTTTGATAAGCTGTATGACAGGTTTACGGATATTGAGAAGAAAACCTTTATGAAGAGCTTCCTTGCGGATGTGAATATTTACGAGGAAGAGCAGGCAGACGGAAGGATACTTCGTAGTCTGAAATTCCGATTCCCTGTGTTTTTCAATGGGAAAGAGATATACGAATTGGATTGGGACAACGAAAGTACCGTCGAGACGGTTTGCCTTTTGAATCGTATGAGCAACCGAAAACCGGATTCTTATGTGAATTTATCTGTTAATATGGATGAGTATAGAGAGATTACGGGCAAGTAGTTGCAATGAATTGATATTTAAAATAAAAGGATGACCTCGCATTGCGTTATATGTTATTATAATAAAAACGCATTGCGAGGTTTGTTGTATGGAAAGAGCAAAGAGAATAAGAGAATTAAGGGAAAGTATCAGTTTGACCCGTAAAGAGTTTTCAGAGCATATAGGTATCCCTGTGAGAACTCTGGAAGATTGGGAGGCTGGTAGAAGAACTCCACCAGAGTATATTCCGAGATTGATTTCATATCAGCTTAAGTATGAGGAACTGCTTCAAAAAGTATCTGGACAAAAAGTGAATGATGATGAAGCGGAGAGAGGAGAGAATGCACTTGAAAGATTACAATAATAGTGAAATTTTGATTTACCAGTCAGAAAATGGAATGACTAAGATTGATGTAAAGATAGTAGATGAAACAGTTTGGTTAACGCAAGCACAACTATGTGAATTATATCAGACGAGTAAGTCAAATGTTAGTGAACATATAAAACATATCTTTGAAGAAGGAGAATTAGATCAAGAATCAGTTGTTCGGAAATTCCGAACAACTGGAACAGACGGGAAAAATTACAATGTGATTCATTATAATTTAGATATGATTATTTCTCTCGGATATAGGATAAAGTCTATCATAGCTACAAATTTTAGACGATGGGCAACAGAGCGTTTAAAGGAGTACATGATAAAAGGCTTTACAATAGATGATGAACGCCTGAAAAAACTTGGTGGAGGTAATTAGTATTGCAAAAAATTATTTAGATGAAAAAGAATTGAAAGTTTTAAACAATATTGTTTCTGGATATTTTGATTTTGCAGAAATACAGGCTATGCGCCATAATCCGATGTATATGAGTGATTATGTGGAGCATTTGGATAATGTTCTTATAGCCACTGGTGAGAAAGTGTTAGAGGGAGCAGGCAGTATTAGTCATGCACAGGCAATGGCTAAAGCAAATGAGGAATACCAGAAATATCAGATACAAAATCTTTCTCCAGTGGAGGAAGAATATCTTTTGACAATTAAGGACATTGAAAAACAAGCTAAATCGTGTCAATAGTTGTAAGCTTATGGAGAAAAATTTGTATCTTAGCACTTAAAATGCAAATGCAAATATGTACGGATATGTTAATTCGGAATTTACGCCTATGGAGAGTAGAAGAACTTGTGAGTAGATAGATACTTGTATCATCAAAAGCATACTCAGTGAAGTAGGAATGAAACATAAGAGTGTTTATAACTTTTTATGGAAAAGATTAATGAGATTAAGGAAAATGCGGTTAATGTTGTAGCGTAAGGAGAAAGGGTTGGAATATCCGGAAAGTATGCATCAAGTAAAGAAACAAAAAATTGAAATGGATGGTGTATGAAGACAGATAAAAGAACATACCTTGAGTCCGTAGTTCTGCTGTCACGAGCGTAAGCGAAGTGAGAGTAGATTACGAAGGACCATGCAAGGCACGCCCAAGAAGTCGAGCTGAAAGCGATGAGTGATTGGATGCGGGCTACTGCTGAGTCCGTAGTTCTGCTGTCACGAGCTAAGTCTTGTAAAGGAAGTGAAAAAAAGATGGAGAGAATTACACAGGAAATACAAGAGCTTTTGTTTCAATTAAGGGATGAGAAGTATCAAAAATTTCAAAGTAGCCTGATTCCTACGATAGAAAAAGAAACTATGATAGGGGTAAGAACGCCCTATTTGAAAAAGGAAGCAAAAAAGCTGGCTAAAAGAAAAGAGGCAGAGGATTTTTTAAAAAATCTTCCTCATGCTTATTTTGAAGAAAATCAGCTTCATGCTTTTCTGATTGCAGGAATTTGTGATATGGAAGAATGTTTACATCGGGTAAATGCTTTTCTTCCTTTTATTAATAACTGGGCTACCTGTGATCAGCTGAATCCTGTAATTTTTAAAAGCCATAAAGTCCGATTGTTGGCAAGCTGCAGAGAATGGCTGCAGGCGAAAGAGGAATATACAGTTAGATTCGGTATCAAAATGATGATGGATCATTTTTTAGAGGAAGAGTTTTTAAAGGAATATGCCGGGATGATAGCAGGGATTACCAGGCAGGAGTACTATATCAAAATGATGATAGCCTGGTATTTTGCTACTGCCCTGGCAAAACAGTATGAACATATTCTTCCTTATTTTGAAGAAAATAAGTTGGAACTGTGGGTTCATAATAAAGCGATTCAAAAGGCGTTAGAAAGTCATCGTATAACAGATGAAAAAAAGGAATATTTAAAAACTTTAAGAAGACAGGGGTGTCGGAAAAAAGTATGAGAGAAGTAAAAAGGGAAGAGATAGGAAAGAAAAAGCCGGAAAATTTAATAAACGAATGTATTTTGATGATAGAAAAGCAGCTGGGCTGTAAAATACCGGATACCCTATTATCTTGTCAGCGGTTAAGGAATCACATTCATGATATGATTCTCAGGTGTATGCAAGAAGAAAAATTAAAAATCAGTATTAACGAGGAAATTATAGAGCAATATAGACCTTCCTATAAAATAGCATGTTATCTATATGAAGAAGTGGAAAAACAGCTACAGAAAAAACCGGATATTAAGGAAATAGGCTATCTTGCCATTCATATCCAAAGATGTATGGAAGAAATGATGGCAGAAAAGGAGGAAACAGAATGATAGAAAAGGTAAGGAAAATCATAGAAGAAACCAATAATCTTGTATTTTTCGGAGGAGCAGGAGTTTCTACGGAAAGCGGAATTCCTGATTTCAGAAGTGTAGACGGACTTTATAACCAGAAATATGACTATCCTCCGGAAACCATATTAAGCCATACCTTTTACAGAAGAAAAACAGAGGAGTTTTATCGTTTTTATAAGGATAAAATGATTTTTCAGGGAGCAAAGCCTAATGCGGCCCATGAAAAGCTGGCTTTATGGGAAAAGGAAGGAAAATGTAAGGCTGTTATTACACAGAATATTGATGGGCTTCACCAGCTGGCAGGAAGTAAAAATGTTCTGGAGCTTCACGGCAGCGTGCTGAGAAACTACTGTGAGGAGTGTGGTAAGTTTTATACGGAAGATTTTATTTTAAAATCAGAAGGAGTTCCCCGCTGTGAATGTGGAGGAGGTATTAAGCCGGATGTGGTATTATATGAGGAGGGCCTGGATCATAATATTTTACAAAAATCCATAGCAGCTATTGCAAATGCGGATGTTTTGATTGTAGGGGGAACCTCTCTGGCAGTTTATCCGGCAGCAGGATTATTGGATTATTATCAGGGGAATAAGCTGATTTTAATTAATAAGACTCCTACCTCTAAGGATCATATAGCGGATTATATTATCAGTGACAGTATAGGAAAAGTTTTTTCTGTGCTGTAAATAGAAAATCACAAATAAAGGCTGAAAGCAGATACCATTTTTATGAAAGGAATGGATCTGCCTTCAGTCTTTTTCTTTATGGTAAGAGAATAAAAAAATAAGAGAGAATATAAAAAATGTATTAAGAAAATTATCTGATAATTTATAAAATAGTAATAATTACTATTATTGACAAATATAATATTCTGTGTAATAATAAGCACATAGAAAACAAGAGAGATAAAATCTCTTATCTATAGATAATATTAAATACAATTTAGAGAAAAGGAGATAATTATATGAAAAAACAAATTAGTATTGAATTAAACAAATATTTAGCAAATGTAGGAGTATCCTATATCAAATTACATAATTTACATTGGAATGTAGCCGGAAAGGATTTCAAAGCCGTACATGAATATTTAGAATCCTTGTACAATGCCTTTGCAGATGTTCTTGATGAGGTGGCTGAGCTGTTAAAAATCAATGGTTATTATCCGGCAGCATCCTTAAAGGAATATTTGGAGCTGGCAGAGATTAAGGAATTATCCTCAGAAGAAAGAAACAGCAGAGATGTGATAGCTATTGTATTAGAGGATATGAAGCTTTTAAAGGCTTTGGCTGAAAAAATCAGAAAAGAAGCAAATGAAGAAGATGATTATGCAGTAGTAAGTGCAATGGAGGATGATTTAAAGCAGTATAGTAAAAATATCTGGTTCTTAGAATCCATGTTAAAATAAAAAATAGAATATAGTATTATAGTAGTTGTTGGTATACTGACTATAGGAAAAAGCCATTCTCAGGAGGGAGTGGCTTTTGGCGTTTTTAGAAACTATGACCGAAAATCCTTTTTTGAATTGTATCTATTTTTCAAAGAAAATGTAATGAAAATATTTTTGAATTTGACATCATTTTATTAAAGTATGTTAGAATGGAAGTAAATATCAGAATATGTATCAGAATATCGGATGGTTAAGAATAAGAAAAGAAAAAAATGACATAATGATAAGAAGGAGATTTTTCATGGATATTCAGGTAGGTGATATTATTACCTTGAAAAAACAGCATCCCTGCGGAAGCAAAGACTGGAAGGTACTACGGATCGGAGCAGACTTTCGTTTAAAGTGTATGGGTTGTGAACACCAGATCATGATTTCCCGTCCTCAGACAGAAAAAAATATAAGGAATTTAAAAAGAGGAGAAGAAACAATAGGAAAAAGCCCTAAAAACTAAGGAAAATTAACTAAAAATAAAAATAGTAATAATTATTATTTTTATTATTGACAAGTACTCCACGATGAGATATAATGAACTCAAGTTAGAGATAACTAATAAACAAACAACAAAATTTATTATATTATAGGAGGACAAAAATATGTCATTAATTAACAAGGAAATCGCAGATTTTAAAGTACAGGCTTTCGTTGGAGGCGAATTTAAAACAGTAACTAAGGCAGACGTTTTAGGAAAGTGGAGTGTATTCTTCTTCTATCCTGCAGACTTTACATTCGTTTGCCCTACAGAATTAGAAGACTTAGCTAACAAATACGAAGATTTCAAAGCAGCTAACTGTGAAATCTACAGCGTATCTTGTGATACACACTTCGTACACAAGGCATGGCATGATGCTTCTAAAACAATTAAGAAAATTAACTATCCTATGTTAGCAGATCCTACAGGAGCTTTGGCAAGAGATTTCGATGTAATGATCGAAGAAGACGGTTTAGCTGAAAGAGGAAGCTTTATCGTTAACCCTGAAGGAAAGATCGTTGCTTACGAAGTAATTGCAGGCAACGTAGGTAGAAATGCAGACGAATTATTCCGTCGTGTACAGGCTTCCCAGTTCGTAGCAGAACATGGTGATGAAGTATGTCCTGCAAAATGGCAGCCCGGTGCAGACACATTAAAACCCAGCTTAGACCTAGTAGGTTTAATCTAATTTCACAGGATATCAATTTAGGTCAAGATACCTGATTGATTTGCATTATCATCATCCCCGCTTTCCTAAGTAAAGCGGGGATTTGTAAATTAACTATAGGAGATATAACAATATGAGTGATTTAATAAATATAGATAAAAATTTTTATGATTTAATTATTGTTGGTGCAGGACCGGCAGGGTTATCTGCAGCAATTTATATGGCAAGAGCAAAGTATAAAGTATTAGTGCTGGAAAAAGATAAAATCGGAGGTCAGATTACAATTACGGAAGAAGTTGTGAATTACCCCGGGGTAGAAAGAACCAGCGGAAAGAAACTTACAGAAACCATGAGAGTTCAGGCAGATTATTTCGGAGCAGAATTTAAGCTTGCTACGGTAGGAGAAATGGAGCTTGAAGGAAAAATTAAAAGAATCCATACAGATAAAGGCGTATTTTCCTCTCTTGGAGTAGTGCTGGCAACCGGTGCAAATCCAAGAAAATTAGGTTTTACAGGAGAAAAAGAATTCCAGGGACGTGGAGTTGCTTACTGTGCAACCTGTGACGGAGAATTCTTTACAGATATGAATATTTTTGTGGTAGGAGGAGGCTTCGCAGCAGTAGAGGAAGGTCTTTTCTTAACAAAGTATGCTAAAAAGGTAACCTTTATTGTACGTGAAGAAGATTTTACCTGTGCAAAAACAGTGGCTGATAAGGTAAAAGATCATCCTCAGATTGATATTCATTTCCAAACCCAGGTAGTGGAAGTGGGAGGAGAATCTCTTCCAAGCTATGCGATCTTTAGAAATGATAAAACAGGGGAAGAATGGAGATATGAGCCGGGAGAGAACTTCGGAGTATTCGTTTTCGCCGGTTACGTACCAAATACTTCCTGGTATCCCAAATCTGTTGAAGTAAATGAAATGGGATATTTAGTAACAGATATGAATAAGAAGACAAATATCGATGGTGTTTACGGAGCCGGAGACGTATGTGTAAAGAATCTGCGTCAGGTAGTTACAGCAGTATCTGATGGTGCTATTGCTGCTACCTCTTTAGAAAAGCATGTATCGGCTTTACATGAAGAATTACAAATTCCTGAGTTAAGGGGAGAAGAGGAAGGAGTAAAGGAAAGACCGGAGCCGGTAGAAGAAGACAAAAAAGAAGAGGATGGCAGTTTTATCAGTGGCGAAATCCGCAGTCAGTTAAAAGGACTGTTCAAAAAGTTTGCTAACCCGGTAAAAATTAAAGCAGTATTGGATAATAGTAAGCTGGCAAAAGAAATGGAAGGCTTCTTAGAAGAATTAATGGAGTTAGAAGGACCTTTAAGCTGGGAAAAGCAGTCAGCATCAGGAGAAGAACAGGCTCCTTATATGGAATTATTTAACCATAAGGGAGAAGAAACAGGAGTAAGATTCTATGCAGTACCGGGTGGACATGAATTTAATTCCTTTATTGTAGCATTATACAATGTGGCAGGTCCCGGTCAGGAGGTAGACCCGTCCTTAGCAGAAAGCATTCAGGCAGTAGAGAAAAAGACAAATTTAAAAATTTTAATTTCTCTTTCCTGTACCATGTGTCCGGAAACAGTAATGAGTGCCCAGAGAAGTGCTGTTTTATCAGAGAATATAGAGGCCCATATGTTTGATTTGGCACATTTCCCGGAATTAAAGGAAAAGTACAATGTAATGAGTGTTCCCTGTCTTGTTGTAAATGACAGTAAGGTATATTTTGGTAAGAAAAACCTGGAAGAAATGACAAAAATTATTGCTGAAAACCAGTAATTATTCCATAGAAACTTTCATAAAAAGGAGGCGGAATTGTCTGCTTCCTTTTTGTGTGTACTGAATATGAAAATAGGTAAAAGTTCAGCCTCCTGTTAGTAATTTGTGGAGCTTATTTACATAAAATATTGAAAAACATCCAAATTTTTAATAAAAATAATAGGATTTGAAATTAAAAACTTAAATTTGGATGTTATAAGAAAAATCTTAAAAAAAGCTCCAGAAAAATCGATTAAATTTGGAGCTTTACTAAGAATAAGATATGATTTACTCCAATTTCTCACAGGAATTATAAATTGTACCGGAATATTTTACAATCTTGAAAAGATAATTGGATGTATTTCTTTGAATTATAAAATTAACATCCAAAAACTTAGGACTTGTAGAAAGCATTTTAACCCCGGGGGATGCCAGTAACAGGAAGCCGGAGGCTGAACTGTTACAAAAATAGAATGAAAATAAAGAAAAACTCTTGAAAATCCTGAAGAAATATGGTAATATACCATCCTGTGATATATTAATTCCTTGCTCCATTGTAAGAATGGGGCCAGAGACCAAAAGGAGGTAACAAGCATGAACAAATATGAATTAGCATTAGTTGTAAGTGCGAAAATCGAAGATGAAGAAAGAGCTGCAACAGTAGAAAAAGCGAAAGCTTACATCGAAAGATTCGGTGGACAGATTACAAATGTTGACGACTGGGGCAAAAGAAAAACAGCTTACGAAATTCAGAAAATGAAAGAAGCTTTCTACTACTTCATCCAGTTCGAAGCTGAAGGAACTGCACCTGCAGAGCTTGAAGCTCGTGTTCGCATTATGGACAACGTTCTTAGATATTTAGTTGTTAGACAGGACGCGTAGTATAAGGTGTACCTTCCGGTATGCCGGAAAGGGAGAATAACATGAACAAAGTAATTCTTATGGGACGCTTAACCAGAGATCCTGAGGTAAGATATTCTCAGAATGGAGAAGCGCCAATGGCCATTGCCAGATTTTCATTGGCAGTAGACAGACGAGGCAGCCGTAACAGTGCAGATGGACAGACAGCAGACTTTATAAATATTGTAGCCTTCGGAAAAAACGGTGAATTTGCAGAAAAATACCTTCGTAAGGGTACCAAGATTGCAATGACAGGTCGTATTCAGACAGGAAGCTATACCAATAAGGATGGTGCAAAGGTTTATACCACTGATATTGTAGCTGAGGAATTTGAATTTGCGGAAAGCAAAAACGCAGGTTCTAACAACGGGGACTTCGCAGGATTTGGCGGACAGAGTCGTCCGGAGCCTGTAGCCGCTGGTGATGGATTTTTAAATATTCCTGATGGAATAGATGAGGAATTACCATTTAACTAACCAGTAATTTTTAAAAAGGAGGCAACTTACCATGGCTTTTAATAAAACTGACAAAGCTGATTCTCCAATGAAGAGAAGAGGCGGAATTCGCAGAAGAAAAAAAGTTTGCGTTTTCTGTGGAAAAGATAACGTTATTGATTACAAAGATACAAATAAATTAAAAAGATACGTTTCTGAGAGAGGAAAGATCCTTCCCAGAAGAATCACAGGAAACTGTGCAAAACATCAGAGAGCTCTTACTGTAGCAATCAAAAGAGCAAGACACGTAAGCTTAATGCCTTACGTTCAGGATTAATATAAAAGATGAACCCAATGGAGTTACTAGATTCCATTGGGTTTTTTAGTATCGTGAAAAGCTTTATTTTAAAGATCATCCACAAGAGCACTGCTTTTGGCATAGGCAGTACTTCGTGCTTCGAAAAAGTCTGTTTTAATCTGATTAGCATTGGAGTACTGGGAAACCCAGCGCATGCTTTCCGGTTCCCGTTCATGGCCCTCGTATATGGGCTCTAAGCCAATACTCCTGCAGCGCAGATTACCAAGATATTGTACATAATCAGTTATCATATCCTTATTGAGACCGGGAACATTATCTCCTATGGCGTAATGGCCCCATTTAATCTCCTGTTCACAGCCTTCTTTGATCATATCTCTGTAAATCTGCAGCTTGTCTTCAGTAAATAAATCAGGATTTTCTTTTTTTAATTCCAGTAAAATATTGTTAAAAAGCCATAAGTGGGTATTTTCATCACGGTTAATATAACGGATTTCCTGAACGGATCCGGGCATTTTATTATTTCTTCCCAGATTATAGAAAAACATAAAGCCACTGTAGAAGTAAATGCCTTCCAGAATATAGTTGGCAATAATAGTTTTCACCAGAGTATCAGTGCTTTTATCCTTCTGAAATTCATTATAAAGATTACCGATAAATTCATTTCTGGCAAGAAGATGCTGATCCTCCTTCCATTGGTAAAGGACCTCATTACGTTCCTGAGGCTCACAAATTGTGTCCAGCATATAGCTGTAGCTTTGACTGTGTACGGCCTCCTGAAAGGCCTGGATAGAAAGACAGAGGTTTACTTCGTTGGCAGTAATATAATCACTGATATTGGGAAGGTTGGCAGTCTGGATACTGTCCAGGAAGATCAGGAAGGACAGGATCTTATCATAGGCTCTTCTTTCGGAAGGCAGAAGATTTTTATAATCCTTTACATCAGTTCCCAGATTGATTTCTTCCGGAATCCAGAAGTTATTCATGGCCTGACGGTACCATTCGCTTACCCAGGTATATTTCATATTATTAAAATCATTCAGATTGGTAGTATTTCCGCCCACCATTCTGCGGACAAGAACCTCTGTATCACCATTAGGATTAAAGAGAGGCTTTTTTGTTAATTGACTCATAGAGCTCCTTTCAGAGAAAATTTATTTGAAAGCTATATATTTTTGAAGCAGAAGGCTTAGGAAGAGCAAACCTCACATTCTCCTACTTCAAGACTTTTGGAACGGATATAATAAATAGTTTTTACTCCTTCCTCCCAGGCTAAAAGATAAAGATTTAAAACCTTACGGAAGGTATATTCATTGGTAATATAAAGATTCATGCTCTGGGCCTGATCAATATGACGCTGACGGATACCGCAGGCCTTTACAGACCAGGTCTGATCAATCTGATGAGCATTCTTATAGTACCAGAAGGTCTCCATGGAAAGATCGGGGGCTACCCTGGGAACAAGACCATTTCTTTTTTCCTCCAGGAAATAACGGTTCATAATAGGATCGATTCCTGCCGTAGTACCGGAAATAATACTGGTACTTCCCGTAGGTGCTATGGCCAGAAGATAGGCATTTCTCATACCGTAACGGGCTACTCTTTCCCTTAAAGCATCCCAGCTGCGTCCTGTCAGCTTTCTTTTTTCAAAGTAAGCACCGGTCTGCCAGTCACTGCCTTCAAAGTAGGCATAAGCCCCTTTTTCTTTTGCATTATCACAGCTGGCTAAGATGGCAGCATAGTGAATTTGGGAAAATACCTTTTCTGTAAAGGCCAAATGGTCCTCGCTTTCCCAGTTAATCTTGTGTTTAGCCAGCATATGATGATAACCGCTGACACCCAGTCCCACAGGACGATAGGACTGATTATTTATTTTAGCATAGGGAATGGGGAAGAAATTAAGATCAATTACATTATCCAGGGCTCTCATGGCGGAGCAGGTAATTTCATTGATTTCTTCAGGATCTTCCACATTAATGTTACCAAGAGATAGACTGGCCAGGTTACAAACTACAAATTCTCCGGGCTTTGTGGTACTTACCACAACAGTATCTCCCTCTTTTGTTACGATTTCTTCGCTGATATGTTCAATTTCTGCCATATTCTGGGCAATTTCCGTACATAGATTACTGCAGTAAATCATACCCTTATGGGGATTGGGATTGGCACGGTTAACATGATCTCTGTTAAAGGTAAAAGGTGTACCTGTTTCCACTACACTTTTAATAATGAGACGTACTAAAGATTTTATAGGAATGACACGTTTCTGGATTCTGAAATCATTGATACAGTCCAGATATCGTTCCTTCCATAGATCACCAAAGCAATCCTCCAGTCCATAGCCCTTAACGGTACGGAGTTGATGAGGACACATCAAGTACCAATCTCCTTCCAGATTATCACGAACCTGCTCCCAGAAATAGTCGGGATAGCAAACGGCAGGAAAAACATCATGAGCCTTCATACGGTCATCACCGTTATTTGTTCTTAAATTTAAAAATTCCGGAAGGTCGCGATGCCATACATCCAGATAAACGGCAACAGAACCCTGACGCATACCCAGCTGATCTACGGCAACAGCAGTATCATTAGCAAGGCGAATCCAACGGATTACACCTCCCGCGGCACCTTCAAAGCCTCGGATAGTACTGCCGCTGGCACGCACCTTACCAAAATACATTCCCATACCACCGCCAAATTTACTTACCTTGGCAAAATTATCCAATGAGCGGTAGATTCCATCCAGGCTGTCCGGAACGGTATCAATAAAGCAGCTGGATAACTGGTGATAAGGCTTTCTGGCATTGGAAAGAGTAGGTGTTGCTACCGTGACCTGAAGCTTACTTAACATATCGTAAAAGCGTTTCACCCACAGAGTGCGGTTATTGGTTTCCTTCATGGCCAGGTGCATGGCTACCCCTAAAAATATTTCCTGGGGAGTTTCCAGAGGAATATTTTTCCTGGTACGGACAACATAACGGCTGATTAAAAGATCCAGTCCGGAATATGTCATTAAATAATTACGTTTTTCATCAATAAAGCAGGAAAATTCCTCAATTTCCTCTTTCGTATAATGTTCTAAAATATATTCCCCATATAATCCCTCCTTGGTCAGATAAGTTAATTTATCATAAAAGGATGAGATTCTATAGTCTGCTAAAATATTTTTCAGATGAAGAGAAAAGTCAAGGTGAAGGAGACGGGCTGCTATCATTTCCCATTTGGGAGCTTCCTGGGAAGTTAATTCTACAGCAGATTTTATTAAAACAGCACGTTTTTCCTTTTCGGAAAGAGTTTCCTTTGTCATTCCCTGATATTTCATAGTCAGATGATCCAGAGAGTATTCCTCCGGAGAAAAATCTTCCTGTATGGTGCATAAAATTTCTTCCAGTCCCTCTGTATCGGGAAAAAGAGATAAAAGCTGAAGACGGGATTTTCTCATTTTAGCCCGTTCTACACGGTAAAGAATATAGCTTTTCATTACCTTATAATGCTGCTCTTCCATCAGAGTAAGCTCCACCAGATCCTGGATTTCTTCAACAGTAAGAAGATGATCGGAGGTGTCATTGGGGAATTTTTCTTCTACTTTTTTTACAATATGATCTAAAACTTCAGAAGAAGCAGTTTCATTTACACTGATAAAAGCCTTTGCGACAGCCTGCTTAATTTTATTGGACTGATATTCCTGGCTGCCGGAATTTCTTTTTTTAATGAACATATTCATGTGGGTACCTCTTTTAAAAAATAATAACAGTCCAGCAAAGTGCTGAACTGTTATACAAAATATTGTATCTGTAGCCCATCATACCACAAGCAAAAGTATAATTTCAATAGAAAAGGATTAAAATAGACTAAAAAAGTCCAAATTCAGCAAATCGCCAAATTTTTCTATGCTTATGTCACAATCTTTGGGAGTTCCGAATCCGTATTTACAATAGATAAAAGGAACATCTGCATGAAGGCAGGCCTCGTAATCACCCTGGGTATCTCCCACGTATACAACTTTTTTATAATGATTTCGTTCCATTACCCTGAGAATATTTTCTCCCTTGGAAAGGCCGGAATAACCGGGACATTCGAAATCAGTAATACAATCAGTAATTCCCAGCATTTTTGTTACCAGTTCAATGTAGCCGGCTTCACAATTGCTGACAATGCAGACAGGATATTTGCAGGAAAGACTGCGTATGGTTTCCACCACGCCTTCAAAAATAATTCCCGGCTCCTGCTCCAGTAGCTCATGCTCGTTCTTGCAGCAATCATCAATCAGCTGCAGCTGCATTTCCTTTGGAAAATCCGGAAACAGATTAGCTGCAATTTCGGCCAAAGGCTTACCGAAAAGCTGTTTTAGTCTTTCGGGAGTAACCCGCAGGTCTAAATTTGGCTTGGTTTCCAAAACCTTATTCCATGCCTTGGCAACAGTATAGGTGGAATCCCATAAGGTACCGTCAATATCTAAAAAAATAGCATCCATTTTAAAAATTCTCCTTATTTAAGCAATCGATGAAAGTAATAAAAGGGCTTTCGACCATGTTGTTACCGTACTTTCTTATCATAACATGAAGGAAGTGAAGAAAGAAGAAATTTATTTCCACAAAAGTGAAAATATGATATAATGATAGCCGTATAATTGGCGAAAACTATCACTAATGTAAGTTGTAGTAAACAAAAAAATGATAAACAGTGGCTTATATTAAAAATTATTAGAAAGTGAAAACATATGAAAGCAAAAAATAAGATACGAATTAAGGGAAGTATGAAGCTTTATCTGCAAACCTCTCTTTACATGGGAGTTTTGCTTTTGGCCTTAAACCTTGGAATCTATTTATTGGACCTTGTGTCCGGACTGATGCTGTCTGTATTTATTTTACTTTATTTTGTTCTGAATCTGTATTTATATTTTAAGAATAAGACAGTAGTATTAAACGAGCTGGTAAGCTTTGCTACGGAATACGGTCAGATTCAGAGGCAACTGTTAAAGGAGCTGGAATTGCCCTACGCCCTATTGGATGATGGTGGCCGGATTATATGGACTAACCGGATGTTTGAAGAAAAGATTCACAAGGTTAAGGGATTATCCAAGCCTATTTCCAACTTGTTTCCTCAGATTAATGTGGACAAATTATTGGAGGAGCAGGAGGAAGCATCCGTTGAGTTATCCTTGGAAACAGGAGAATTTACAGCCAAGCTGAAGAAAATTTCTTTGAAGGAAATGGCAGAAAACAGCGATATTATCAGTCCGGAGGGCTATAACGGCTTTCTCATTGCTTTCTATCTTTTCGATGAAACAGCTCTGAGAATTGCCTTAAAGGAAAATGATAATCAGTCTCTGGCAGTAGGAATGATTTATCTTGATAATTATGAAGAGGCTTTGGAGACAACGGAAGAGGTGCGCCGCTCCCTGTTGGTTGCCCTGATAGACCGAAAGGTAAATAAGTATATTTCTGCAGTAGACGGTATCTGTAAAAAGCTGGAAAAGGACAAATTCCTTGTTATTTTACGAAAGGAAGCGGTAACCCAGCTTCAGAATTCCAAGTTTGAATTGTTAGAGGATGTAAAAACAGTTAATATCGGTAATGAAATGGCGGTAACCGTCAGTATCGGAATAGGGCTGGGAGGTCTGACCTATTCCCAGAATTATGAATTTGCCAGAACCTCTATTGACCTAGCCTTAGGACGAGGAGGAGATCAGGCAGTTGTAAAAACTCCGGAAAAGATTAGCTATTATGGCGGTAAGAGTCAGACTGTAGAAAAAAATACCAGGGTGAAGGCAAGGGTGAAGGCTCATGCTTTAAGAGAAATTATTACAGCTAAGGATTCCGTAATTATTATGGGTCACCGTATGGCTGATGTGGACAGTTTTGGTGCGGCAGTAGGCTTGTATCGTATTGCCAGGAGCCTGGACCGTAAGGCTCATATTGTAATCAATCAGGTAACAACTTCAGTAAAGCCTTTGGTGGATTTGTTTATAGACAACCATGATTATGAAGCTGATATGATAGTAAATACCTCTCAGGCCTTGGAGCTTCCTACCAATAATGCAGTGTTGGTAGTAGTGGATGTTAATAAACCAAGTATTACAGAATGTCCCGAACTTTTAAAGCTATGTAAATCCATTGTGGTACTGGATCATCATAGGCAGGGAACGGAAACCATTGAAAATGCAACTCTTTCCTATGTGGAAAGCTACGCTTCCTCTACCAGTGAAATGGTATCTGAGATTTTACAGTATATTAATGACGGAGTGAAGGTACGTCCTTATGAAGCTGACTGTATGTATTCCGGCATCATGATAGATACCAATAATTTTATGAGTAAAACAGGAGTAAGAACCTTTGAGGCGGCAGCATTTCTTCGCAGATGCGGAGCCGATGTTACAAGAGTTCGAAAGCTTTTCAGAGAAGATGCCCTGGAATATAAGGCAAAAGCAGATGCTGTAAGCCAGGCGGAAATTTACAGAGAAGATTATGCTATTTCCGTATGTAAGAGTCAGGGACTGGAAAGTCCTACTATTGTAGGAGCACAGGCTGCCAATGAGTTGCTGAATATTATTGGTATTAAGGCCAGCTTTGTACTGACAGAATATCAGGGTACTATCTATTTTAGTGCCAGATCTATCGATGAAGTAAATGTACAGCTTATTATGGAGAAGATGGGCGGTGGAGGACATATGACCATTGCCGGATGTCAGTTTACAGGTATTACCATTGAAGAAGGAATCAGCAAACTGAAGGAATGTCTTGACCTTATGCTGAAAGAAGGAGAATTATAATAGAAAAGAAAGGAAGCAGTTATTATGAAAATTATTTTATTACAGGATGTAAAAACTCTTGGAAAAAAAGGAGATATTATTGAGGCTAATGACGGATATGCCAGAAATTATATTTTGCCTAAAAAAATTGGAGTAGAGGCAAATTCTAAAAATCTTAATGATTTAAAGCTTCAGAAATCCAATGAAGTTAAGGTTGCCCAGGAGCAGCTGGAGGCAGCTCA
>JAFYWD010000096.1 GCA_017558205.1 Lachnospiraceae bacterium
AGTATTTATCAGACAGGTGTTTTCCGTAATGGAATAGAAGAAATCAGATACTGTTTTGGTATGGGACACCCCAATGCATTTCATTGTATGATGTTAGTAGTCACCTGGCTTGGAATCTATAGCTATCATGAAAAAATAAAATGTTGGGGCTATTTTTTTATAGCAGCAGCTCATGGAGTAGTGTACTATTTTACGGTATCAAGAACCGGTCTTTTGATGTCAGCAGGAACTTTATTTCTTGTATTATTTGTAAAATATATTCCCAAAATAAAGAATTGTACATTGCCCTATATTTGGGGAATAATTACCTTGTTTGTCTCCGTGGGATTTTCTGTATTCATGGCAAAGTACAGTATACTTCATCCCTTGTTAAAAAAACTTGATGTATATTTAACAGGAAGGATTTATGCTCTGGTTGATACAATAAACAGCGAAGGAATGCTACCTACCTGGTCCTTATGGTCAAGAAGTGAAAATACTTATTATTTTGACCTTGGTATTGTAAGAATGTTTTATTGGTTTGGAATTATCCCTGCAGCTATTTATTTCCTGACACAAGTCAGACTTTTATGGTGTGGCCGGAAGAACAAGGATTATATGATGGCAGTGATTTTAATTTGTATTACTATTTATTCTATTTTTGAAGCCCATTTTATCTCAGATTATCTGGGAAGAAATTTCATATTATTTTGGTTTGGAATGTATTTGACACAGATGCTGGGAGAAGAAAAGGGGGTGCTAAAGGATGCCTGTAACGGAGAATGAAGGAGAGAAGAAAAGGATGAAAGATACTCCTTTGATCAGTGTAATTGTACCGGTATACAATACGGAGATTTATCTGGAAGAATGTGTGGACAGTGTCAGGGCGCAAACCTATGAGAATATAGAAATTCTTCTGGTTAATGACGGTTCCACCGATGGAAGCAAAGCTCTTTGTGAAAGCTATGAGAGGAAAGATAAAAGAATACGTGTGCTTTCTAAGGAAAACGGAGGCTTAATGTCAGCCTGGATTCACGGTCTGAAGGAGGCAAAGGGAGAATATATCTGCTTTGTGGACAGTGATGACTGGATAGATCCGGACATGCTGGAAAAGCTTGCGGAGGGCATCAGTGGTAATGACAGGGAAGTAATTTGCAGTAATTACATCATAGAAAAAACAGATAAGAACCAACAAATTAAGGTGACACAGGGGCTCAAAGCAGGAGTATATGAAAGAGAAGAGATTGAAAAGAATCTGATTCCAAATCTTTTGGGGAAGGAAATCAGAAGGATTCACAGCTCCCGTTGCATGAAGCTGATTTCTGTAAAATTATTACGGGAAAATCTCTGCTTTACGGACAAAAGAATTACCATGGGTGAAGATTTAAATATTATGTATCCCGTATTTTTGGATGTCCGACGCATTGTAATTTTGGAAGAAGGTTATTTTTATCATTATCGTTTTGTGGATTCTTCCATGGTCCATAAATATAATCCAAAATTATATGACAAAATTAAAATATTGTATCAGGCACTGAAAAAGGTAATTCTTACAAAATATCCCGAAGGAGAGAGACAAAAGGAATTGCTGGAAGGGCTGAAGAAGGAATATGTATATCTTCTTCTTCTGGTATTAAAAAATGAGCTGAGAGGACCTAACGAGGGAAGAGTAGAAAGAATACAAAAAATTGTAACTGAAGCAAAGGATGAGGGGTTAAAGGGGACAGTCATAGATGTGACATCAGGAGCCAATCGCCTGATTTATCAGATCTGGAAGCATCCGGACAGGATAAGAATATGGGGGGCAAGAGGCGCTGTATGGGTATTTGACCGAAGATAGGAGATAAGATGATTAGTATTGTACTTCCGGTATATAATGCCGAGGAATATCTGAAAAAATGTATCGCCTGTATTCAGGCACAGACCTATGAAAATTGGGAATTAGTGGTGATTGATAACGGTTCTACCGACACAAGCTGTGAGATCTGCAGAGATTTTGCCAGGGAAGACAGCAGAATAGAGGTATTTCACCAATATCAGCATAAAGGAGTTTCGGTAGCAAGAAATCTGGGTCTGGAAAGATCCAGTGGCGAGTTTATCACCTTTATTGATGCAGATGACTGGGTAAAGCCGGATTATCTGGAGGTATTATTAAGAACACAAAAGAAGCATGAGGCAGACATGGTAGTCTGCGGCTATGAAAAAATAGAAAACCGGGAAGTGGAGCCGGAGAAGAAATTAGAACGGGAATACTATAGCAGGGTATATTCCAAGGAGGAATATTTCAGAGATTATATGCTGGAGGGAAATACTCACTGCTGGGCAGCACTTTATCGTGCAAAAAAGATGGAAGAAATACGTTTTCCTAACAAAATTACTATTGGAGAAGACTTATTATATCTGATTCATGGGGCTTTGAAAATGGATACCATTGCGGTATCGGATTATCAGGGCTATGAATATTATATTAATCCTAAGGGAGCTATGTTAAAAAAGTTTACCCATGAATACATGGATCAGCTGGTTTGCTGGCAACAGGCAAAAGAGGAATTAACGGCACAGTTTCCTTCCTTAGAGAATAAGATTAACAGTATTATTGTAGTTTCTGCTTTACTGGTAGTAGGCAAAATTGCACAGCTGCCATCGGAAGAGCAGGAAGCCTGCCGGGAGGACTTTAGGGAATGTCTTCAGCTTGTGAGGGAGTATAGAAAGAAACCGGAGATCCGTAAGCTTTTACCCTCCGGCTATGGCCTTAAGGTATGGCTGTTTTGCCTGGCACCCAAGTTATATTTAAGACTTTACGGAACAAAAAAATCATTGGAAAAGAAGTAACTTTCAGGCATAAGTATTTACGGCAAATACCGTGAGAATATGATTTGTGCGGAAATAAGAAATAGAGTTTATAAGAAATAAACGCAAAAAGAGGTAGAAATGAACCGGAAGAAAGTTGTGCTCTATGCCCATGCAGGCAGTGGAAATCATGGCTGTGAGGCATTGGCCAATACCATTTGTCAATTAGTAGAACAACCGGTATGCCTGGTAACAAACAGTGTAGAGGAGGATAATAGATATTCTCTGGCAAAGCTTTGTGAAATCGTACCGGAACACAATATCAGAAAAAATAAAATAGCCCATATCCTTTATTACAGCTGGCGAAAAATTACCGGAGATGGGGAAAGCTTTTTAAGATACCGTTTTCGGAAGGTTCTTGGAAAGAACAGCTGTCAATGGAATATTTCCATCGGTGGCGATAATTATTGTTATCCTTCCATGGTGAAGGACTTAATCCTGACTAACCGTATGTTTTGTCATAACAGAGGAAAAACCATTCTTCTGGGCTGCTCCATCGAGCCTGAGCTGTTGGAGCAGGCAGAGGTGGTAAGAGATATGAAGCTGTATCAGGCAGTTTTTGCCAGAGAAAGCATTACGTATGAAGCATTGAAAAGAGCTGGAGTAGAAAAGCTCTATTGCTATCCTGACTCCGCTTTTTTTCTGGCAACAAAAAAGCTTCCCTTGCCGGAAGGATTTCTTTGCGGCAATACCGTGGGAATTAATATCAGTCCCATGATAGTGGAAAATGAAACAGAAACCGGAATTACCATGAAAAATTACCGGAAGCTGGTAGAAGAGATTCTGGAAAATACAGATATGAATGTGGCATTTATTCCTCATGTGGTATGGGAGCGAAATGATGACAGACTTACCTTAAAAGAGCTATACAGCTATTTTAAGAATCATCACAGAGTAACTATGATAGAGGATTGCAGTGCAGAGGAATTAAAGGGCTATATCAGCCGGTGTCGCTTCTTTATCGGAGCCCGTACACATGCTACTATAGCTGCTTATTCTTCCTTAGTACCGACTCTGGTAGTAGGTTATTCCGTAAAGGCCAAGGGGATTGCTCTTGATCTATTCGGTACCTATGAAAATTATGTAAAGCCGGTACAGGAGCTAATGACAGAGGAGCAGCTAAAGGATGCCTTTTACTGGATTTATGAAAGAGAAGAGGAAATCAGGGAAAGCTTAAAAAGAATCATGCCTTCCTATATACAAAAGGCAAAAGATGCAGGAAGAAAATTAAAAGAAGTAATGGAAGAAGTATAAAAGTTATCAAAGGGAAAGGAGGCCGTGGATGGAAAATCAGATAATGGAAGAATTGAAGGCAACAATTAAATATGATCTGTTTCATTATCCACAGACCGGAAAAAAAGAACAGCTGAAATATCTCATTAAGCGTCTGTTAAGACCGGGGCATACTCCAAAGAAAGATCCGTTCTTCTGGCCCCAGGCCCTTTTTACCCAGGCCTTAGAGGCTGTGGGAGAATGGGAGTATCTGGTTTCCTACTATGATAGCTGGAAAAAATCAGGAATGAATATTTACCATCCTGATAATGTGATGAATGGTTATTCTCTGGTTTATGTTTATGAAAAAACAGGGAATGTAAAGTATAAAGAGATGATGGATAGGATCTACCGATATGTCTGTTCCTATTACGGGGAGTATGGACAGACCTTTCCTTACAGAAGGAATCACCCCACCCACGTATATGTGGATGGTCTGGGTATGGTAGTACCTTTTTTATGTCGTTATGGTGCGGTTTTCGGAATCCCGGAAGCGGTAGCTCTGGGACAAGGCTTACTGTTAGAATTCTTGGAAAAGGGAATGGATGAGACAACCGGCCTTCCTTATCATGGCTACGATTTAAAAACAGGAGTGAAGTACGGAATTATCGGTTGGGGAAGAGCGGCAGGATGGCTGCTTCTTGCCATGGCTGATTCTGTGGAATATATGAAAACCGGTAAGGAAAAGGAAAGAATTGTTACAGCCTTTCAAAAGCTGGCAAAGGACTGCTTTGCTTACCTTCAGACCACCGGTTATTTTTGCTGGCAGCTTTCTGCCGTGGAAGGACCCGTTGACACCTCTGCTACAGCCATGATTGGCTATGCTATTGCCAAGGGTAAAAATAAGGCCTTTCTTCGCTGTGACTGCGAAATGGATGAAATGATGGGAAAAACCATTACTAAAGACAGACTATCCATTAAAGAGGCCCTGGACAGGGTGGAGCGGGCACTGGCACTGTCCTTCCGGGAAGGGAGAGTCTATGATTGTTCCGGTGAGTGTGAAGGCTATGCCAGATATCCTCAAAGCTACGGAGCTTATCCCTGGAGCAATGGCCCTGCCTTACGTTTTTTGTGGGAGAAGCTAAAATAGTAGTAGATAATAGATTATAAGCGAAAGGGGAAAAGGAAATGGGGAGATTTGTTAATCCCGGAAATGAAGGCTTCAGAGTAGCTTTGAATTCAGAAGTTTATATAGATAAAACAGAGCTCTTATCTTATACCAACAGAGTGCTGGATACTAATCAGGCCTTTATTTGTAATAGCCGCCCAAGACGCTTTGGAAAATCCATCACAGCCAATATGCTGTCAGCCTACTATAGCCGGGGGTGTGATTCCGCCGAATTGTTTGAAGGGCTAAAGATTGCCGGAGTGACAGGTTGGGAACAATATTTGAATCAGTTTGATGTGATTCATTTTGATGTTCAGTGGTGTTTAACCTTACTTCAGGATGCTTCCTGCCTGGTGTCATATATGGAAGAGAATATTATAGCTGAGCTGAAGCAGTGTTATCCTGAAATATTGGAAAGGAAAGAGGAATCCTTAGCAGATATTCTTTCTGTTTATCATGAGCTTACAGGAAAAAAAATTATTATTATTATAGATGAATGGGATGCTGTAATAAGAGAATATTGGCAAAATGAAAGGCTGCAGGAAGAATATATCAATTTTTTAAGAAGCCTTTTTAAGGGGACAGAGCCTACAAAATTTATTAAATTAGCCTATTTAACGGGTATTCTTCCCATTAAAAAATTAAAGACACAGTCGGCATTAAATAATTTTGATGAATTTACAATGATTAATCCCGGAGTAATGGCACCTTATATAGGTTTTTTAGAGGAAGAAGTAGAGCAGCTTTGCATTAAATATGAAAAGAATTTTGAAGAAGTAAAAAAATGGTATGATGGCTACCTACTGGCAGATTTTCATGTGTATAATCCCAAGGCTGTAGTAGGAATATTAATGCAAAATGAGTTTCAAAGCTATTGGTCGCAAACAGGGACATATGATGCCATTCTGCCTTTTATTACTATGGACTTTGATGGTTTGAAAAGTGCCGTTATAGAAATGCTTTCAGGGAATTGGGTAGAAATCGATCCATATTCCTATCAGAATGATATGGTATCTTTTAAGGATAAGGATGATGTTTTGACACTTTTAGTTCATATGGGATATTTAGCTTATCATAAAAAGTATCAAAAGGTATATATTCCTAATGAAGAAATTAGAAATGAGTTTATTTATGCATTAAAAAGAACTAAGTGGAATGAATATTTAGAATTGCAGAGGTTATCTGCTAAACTGTTGGATGCAACCTTGGAATTAAGGGGTAAGGAAGTAGCAGAAATTATAGAAGAGATACACAATGAATTTGCTTCCAATATCAGTTATCATGACGAAAACTCTTTAAGCAGTGTGCTTTCTATAGGTTACTTAAGTGCTATGCAGTATTATTTTAAACCTGTTAGAGAGTTTCCAACAGGAAGAGGTTTTGCGGACTTCATTCTTTTGCCGAAAGCAGAATACAGCAGTGAATATCCTGCTATGGTGATAGAGTTAAAATGGAATAAAAATGTGTCGGCTGCCTTGAACCAGATAAAGGAAAAAAAGTATCCTCATAGTATTGAAACGTATTACGGAAATATCCTGCTGGTGGGGATTAATTATGATAAAAAAACGAAGAAGCATGAATGTATAATCGAGGAATATAGTAGGAAAATGATATGATAATAATCAAAGTTAACGGAGGCCTGGGAAACCAGCTTCAGCAATATGCTCTTTATGATAAGATGAAGTCACTGGGAAAAGAGGTAAAGCTGGATTTCAGCTGGTTTCAAAAGGACATGGGAAAAGCCTCCCGAAGAAAAATAGAATTAGATTATTTTCCCGGTATTTCCTATGAGGAAGCATCCAAAGAGGAAATACGAAAGCTTATGGGAAACAGAAATATCGTAGCAAAAGGGTTGGAAAAGCTGCATTTAAAATCCAGCCCTACTTATGTTGAGCATCAAATGTATGATCCCGGAATATTTGACTTAGATAATAAAATTTTTGAAGGGTATTGGGCCTGTGAAGGATATTATGCAGACAGAATATCGAATTTACAGGAACAATTGGAGTTTCCCTCGAAGATTGGCGACCGCAATGAGAGAATGGAGGAAAAGATGCAAAATTGCAATTCTGTCAGTATACATATCAGAAGAGGAGACTATCTGACGGAGGATAACAGAAAGATGTTTGGTGGTATCTGTACGGAAGAATATTATGAAGCTGCTATGAAAAAAATCAGAGAAGAGGTAGAAAATCCCAAATTTTTTATTTTTTCTGATGATCCGGAATATTGCAGAAAAAATTATTCTGCTGACGAATTTACTGTGGTGGATATTAACAGAGGCAGTGACAGCTATCTGGATATTTACCTGATGAGTCAGTGCAAACACAATATTTGTGCCAACAGTACCTTCAGCTTTTGGGGAGCAAGATTAAATCAAAATAAAGAAAAGCTGATGATTCGTCCACTGAAGCAAAAAAATTGTGACTGGTATGTGCCGGAGAAGATGAAGGAGCTTTGGAAGGGCTGGATACTAATAGATGAAAGTGGAAAATACTATGAGGGTAGATAAGGTTTTGAACATATTCAATAAAAAGAAGATCTTTTGGCTTCTACTAGCCTTGGTGGTAATAAGCCTTGTTCCGATTCTTCTGTTGGCAGGCTATAATTATCCTTGTGCAGATGATTTTTCTGCCTCAGATACGGCCTATTTTGCCTGGAGAGATACCGGTTCGATTTTTCAGGTAATTAAAGCTGCAATGGAGAATGTGGCATATAATTACAGGGAGTGGTCAGGGGTCTTTGTTTCTGTATTTTGGACCTCTCTTCAGCCGGGAATTTTTGGAGAAGAGTACTATGCAGTCACAACCTGGATTACAGTATTTTTACTCATAGCAGCCTGTAGCTATTTTTTCAAAGTTGTTTTGGGGAAATATCTGGGAGCAGATTTTTATGACAGAGGCATTATCACGCTGGTATTTTTATTCTCCTTAATCCAATCTATGCCTAGTGGTCTGGAAGGATTATATTGGCACGCAGGAGTAGTCAATTATACCTGGGCCTTTGGCTTTTTGCTCCTTTTAACAGCAGCAGTGTTATCGGGATACAAAGAAGAGGTTAAGTGGAAGAAAGCTTTTAAAATAGTATCGACTGTGATCTTAGCTATTCTTGTGGGAGGTGGAAATTATATTACTGCCTTACAGGGATGTCTGTGGTATACATTTCTTCTACTGGGCTTCGCATTTTATGAAATCAAAGTTCAGAATAAGACGATAAAAGAGTATTTAAGTAACAGTCCAGGCTTAATAATTCCCTATGCAGTATTATTAATTTCCTTTGGAATTAGTGTGACGGCACCGGGAAATAAGGTTCGTATGGGAAGCAGTAGTGGTATGGGGATATTAGAGTCAATCATAGAATCCTTTCGCTATGCGTTACAAATGCCGGCAGAAAACTGGTTTACTGTACCGGTGTTGCTTTTAATTTTGGCTGCGATTCCATCCATGGTATCAATCGGTAAGGTTAAGAGAGTAGCTGTAAAAAATGGAAGCCTGATTCTTGGACTTGTATTAGGCTTTTGTCTGGTAGCGGCAGGGTTTACCCCTAATCTTTATGCCCAGGGTGAGATGGTAGCCGGAAGATTACACAATACTGTATTTTTTGTATGGCTTTTGATACTTTATTTACAGATGTTGTTATTCGTTGTATGGCTTTTGGGCAAAGGAAAGAAATCCCACAACAACACTAAGAAGAAATCGGAGGGAATGCAGACAGCTATTTTACTGGCATGTTTTGTAGTTTTTTCCATATTATCCTGTATAGATAATGTAAGAACCTATGTAGGTACTGAAGCTCTGTACTCTATTATTTCCGGAGAAGCTAAGCAGTATGAATTAGAAAATAAAGCCAGGCTGGAGAAACTGTCAGATCCGACAGTAGAGGATGTTCAGTTAGACAGATTTCAGGCTACGCCTTATTTATTATTATTTCAGGATTTAAGTTCGGATCCCAATGAATGGGTAAATACCGTGGTTGCAGAATATTACGAGAAAAAAAGTGTTACGGCACGGTAAGAAGGTCATTCTTACGCTATCAGGATGTATACCACGCCCTGACCAATTTTTTAGGAGAAACAAAGGATGGAGAAAAAGACAGGTTTAAAAAAAATAATGAATATGAATACGGTGGCAATCATCACGGCAATTCTGTTTTTTGTCAGCCTGTGGCCTATGATCTATGTAGGAATGTTTAATTTTGCCACCGGAGATGATTACTGGTTTGGAGTACATACCTATAGAGGTTGGGTGGAAGGAGGACTTTTGGCGGCACTGAAGGGATCGCTTCAGACGGTAGCAGAGTTTTATGAGAGCTGGCAGGGAACCTGGTTTACTATTTTTTTATTTACCCTGTCTCCCAATCATTTTGTGGAAAACGGATATGTAATTACTGTTTTTATTTCTTTGGGACTTTTGCTGGTAAGCTATTCTTATCTGGCAGATTTTTATCTGGTAAAAAAATTAGGCTTTAGAAGAAGTACTACTGCCATTATTGTATGCTTAATTTCCTATTTATCTCTACAGTATATTCCCAGGACTACGTCAGGCATTTATTGGTTCAATGGAATTATGCATTATTCTGTTCCCTTCTTTTTGGCAGTACTGGCTATTGTTCACAGTCATAAATTTATGGCTGATAAGAAAAAGAAGGATTATATCATTTTATTCATAGCTTTTACATTGTTAGGTGGCGGAAGCTATCTGGCGCCTATGGCGGCTACTCTGGCAGTATTACTGATTTTATGCTATCAGATAGAAGTAAAGGAGTTTGATTTAAAAAGCCGAAGAATAAAGCTGGGTTATGACTTGAGAAACTTATGGATTTTACCTGCGTTAATAGCAGAAATGATAGGACTGTTAATTAGCTTTCTAGCTCCGGGCAATTCTGTCCGTGGGGGAGAAGAGTTTGGCTTTAGTTTAAAATGGGCCTTGGAATGCATCTATTATGCTATAGACAGAGGAATCTATTTAGGAGAGGACTATTTTCTTTTAAATGGAGTAACTACAAGTATTTATTTGCTTTTGGGTGTATTATTATGGTATGAAATCTGGAAGCTGGATCATGAGAGGTTAAAATTTCCCTTGCCATTTTTCTTTGTACTTTATCTTAACGGAATTTATTGGGCAATTTATACCCCTGAGATTTATTCCAGATCTGATGTATCGGGAGGGGTGCCAAACACCTATTTCCATGTGTTTTTATTGATTACTTTGGGAAATATGATTTATGTTCATGGCTGGCTTCAAAAAACTTTAAAGCACTACTGGAAAAGAAAGGCAGAGAAGCAGAAGGTTACCTATAGGGAAATTGAAAATAAAAGTTTTCTGTCCGGGGATAAATTTGCAAGATATCTGTTGGTGCCCTTGGCAGGAATATTTATAGCGGCAGCAGTTTTTATTACCTATAATGACGATATGCCTACCACCAACGATTACTGCAGAAGTTATATTCAAAGCGGAAAATTGGAAAGCTATCAGGCGATCAGGCAGGAACAGCATAGAATTTTAAGTGATGAAAGCATAGTAGATGTTATCGTACCTGAAACAACAGTTTGGTATCCTTTGTTACATATGAATCTTACGGGAGATGTAAATGACAGCAGAAATATTGACAGAGCAAAATATTATAATAAAAACAGTGTAAAGGCAGAAATGGTGGATTAATTGGGAAGAGTTCAACATGCGGTAAAAAATATCGCCTTTGGTTATGTGGGAAATATTACCTCAACAGTGTTAGGCTTTGTATTAAGAACGGTATTTATCCAAAAGCTGGATGAAACACTTTTGGGAATAAATGGACTTTATACAGGGGTACTTACTATGCTATCCTTAGCAGAGCTGGGAATCGGCACTGCCCTTAATTTCAGTCTGTATGCTCCTGTAGCAAATAAGGACTATGAAAAGATAAAGTCTTATATGCAATTCTATAAAAAGGCTTATAGAATTATTGCCCTTGTGATTACAGTTATAGGAATCGGATTAATTCCTTTTCTGAAATTTTTTATTAAAAATCCCGGAGATTACGGGATCGGTGAGCTTACCGGTTATTATCTGATATTTTTATTTAATACGGTAAGTACCTATTTTGTAGCCTACAAATACAGTCTGGTAAATGCTGAGCAGAAAAATTATATCCAGACCAATGTATTAACAATTACAAAGTTTGCGACCACAGTATTACAGATTATTGTGTTACTGATAACTTCAAACTTTCTTCTTTATCTTCTGACAGCGGCAGCAGTAGAGCTGATTCAGAAAATTTATGTGAATTACTATTTGAATTGTCGTTATCCCTATCTGAAGGAAAAGGATATTATTCCTTTATCCAAGGAGGAAACGAAGGAAATTGCAGATAAAACCAAGGCACTTGTATGTCACAAAGTAGGAGATGTGGCAAGACTGCAGACAGACAGTATTATTATTTCCTCCTTTATCAGAGTTTCCCTGGTAGGAATCGTAGATAATTATAATATGGTGATTAATTCCATTTCCGGCTTTGTAAATATTATCTTTAATTCCGTAATTTCAAGCTTCGGGAATTTGATTGCTACGGAATCAAAAGAAAAGCAATACGAAATGTTTAAGGTATATCGTTTTGTGGCCAATTGGATCTATGGTTTTTCAGCCATTGGATTTTATATCCTGCTTACTCCGCTGATTCATTTGTGGCTGGGAGAAAAATGGATACTCAGCAGCAGTGTCATTGGTTTGATTTTAATAGATTATTATTTTAAGGGAGACAGAATTGTACTGTCTAATTTTAAAACGGCAGCCGGTGTCTTTGAACAGGATAAATGGCTGGCATTAATCCAGGGAGCCGTAAATCTGATTATCTCAATTGTTCTTGTTCAGAGTATGGGACTGGCCGGAGTGTATATAGGAACCATTGTCTCAGGTCTGATTGCCAATATTACAAAGCCCTTTATAATTTATAGGGTTTGTTTTGATAAAAGGGCAGGGGAGTATTTTAGGGATACGGGGAAA
>JAFYWD010000097.1 GCA_017558205.1 Lachnospiraceae bacterium
CCATAACCGGATTAACAGCAGAAGGAATTGATACTTCCAATGTTACTACCATGGAAAGTATGTTTTATGGTTGTAAAAAATTGGAAAGTCTGGATCTTAGCAACTTTGATACCATAAAAGTAGAAAATATGAAGCATATGTTTTATTCTTGTACAAGTCTGGGTGCTTTGGATGTGAGCAGCTTCGATACAGAAAAAGTAACAGATATGTCTTATATATTCTACAGTTGTGAATCCTTAGAAAATCTGAATATTAATAATTTCAAGACACCGTTAGTTACAAAGATGACATCTATGTTTTATAACTGTAAAGAATTGACAACATTAAATCTCAGTAATTTAGATACATCTAAGATTACAGATATGAGTAGTATGTTCTCCGGTTGTAATGGTTTAACGAGTCTGAATTTAAGCAGCTTTAATACCGAGCTTGTAACAAATATGAATTACATGTTCCGTAACTGTAGCAGCTTAGAACAAATCAATGTTTCTTCTTTCAATACTGCTAATGTAACTACCATGAGTAATATGTTCTTTGGGTGTTCATCACTTACAAGCTTGGATTTAAGCAGTTTTGATTTAAGTCAGGTGGTATATGGAAACAGCCAGACACCTTTAAGCGGTTTTATTGGAGGACTAACTTCCTTAACCACTCTTAAAACACCGAAAAATATTTCGGATACCTGGAATAATACTTCTGCAATACAGCTTCCTTCCAAGGATGGTTACTTCTGGTTTGTGGAAGGTGTTGGTGAAGTAACCTCCATGGCAGTAGGACAAAGTCAGAGTCAGACAATTATAAGAAAAGAAAGAGAAAACATAACCTACGTTACTATGGATTTGGCGGTTGAGGAAACAGCCACTGAAGGCAGACCAATCATTAAAGTAATTTTTACTGATTTGGAAAATCCTCAGGATATTACCGGATTTAATCTGACAATTAACAATGGCTCCAATCTTGTTACAGGAGACTGGAAGCAAAATTACAATACAGCTACCAAGACCTTTACCTATCAGCCACAGGAAGCACTGGCACCCGGTAGTTATACTGTAAAGGTAAGTGTGGTAACAGACCTTCCCATGCTGGTAAAGGAGAAAACAAAAACCTTTACGGTAGAGGAGCCTGAAGTAATAAATGTTACCATGGATCTTACAGTGGAAGAAACAGAAACAGCAGGAAAGCCCATGATTAAGGTTACCTTCACCGGTTTGGAGAATGCAAATGATATCACAAGCCTTGCGTTAACCCTTAATAACGGAGCAAATCTGATTACAGGAAATTGGCAGAACAATTATAATGCGTCTACCAAGACCTTTACCTACCAGCCACAGGAAGCACTGGCACCCGGTAATTATACCGTAAAGGTAACCGTGGTAACTAACCTTCCTATGCAGGAAAAAGAAAAAACAGCAAGCTTTACCGTAGTAGCACCTGATGTTACAAGTGTAAGTATGGAACTTACAGTGGAAGAAACAACCACAGTAGGAAAACCCATGATCAAAGTTACCTTCACCGGCTTGGAAAATGCCAGTGATATTACAAGCCTTTCTTTAACCCTTAACAATGGAGAAAATCTGATTACCGGGGACTGGAAGGAAAAGTATGATACAGCTACCAAGACCTTTACCTGGCAGCCGGATCAGGTACTTGAGCCGGGTGATTACACTGTGAAGGTAAGCGTGGAAACCAGCCTTCCTATGTCTGTAAAGGAAAAAACAGCAAGCTTTACCGTTAGCGGTTCCCAGCCACCAATTGGGGGAGAAACCACCTTGGAATTTGATGCTTCTCTTTCCATGGATAGAGAAGGTGGGCTTCGTATCCGTGCATGGAAGAAATCTGATGCAATTACCAAAATAGAAGCACAGATTACACAGAATTTCCCTGAGGCAGAAAGTATCGTGGAAACACCTGTTGCCATGAATTATGTAGATAATTACTACACAAGATATGCGGTATTAAAAGAAGGAATTTCCGGAATATCTGTTAAAATTACAGCCTATAATGAGGCTGGGGAAACTACGGAGAAAGTAATCCCATTAACAGAGCCTAACATTGAAACAGAAGCTGTCAATGACCTTTGGGTTCGTTTCCTGGATGGCTACGGAGAAGACAATAAGAATTATGTATATACCGGTTCTGCCATCAAGCCTAAGGTTCAGGTATACGAGGCAACAACTCTTCTGACAGAAAAGAAGGACTATACCTTATCCTACAAAAACAATACCAATGTATATGAAGGCAGTGACAACGGAAAGCTTCCTCAGGTAATTGTTAACGGAAAAGGAAATTACAAGGGAAAAGAAATTGCAGTCTTTACCATTGTTCCAAAGGATATTGAAAATGAGGATGCTGTGGAAACATTGCAGACGGTTACCATAGCAGATATGTCTGCTATCGCTAAGAATAAGGAACAGAAGCTTGTACCGGTAATTACTTACGGTAAGAAAAAGCTTACCAATAAAAAGAACAAAGATTTTGAAGTTACCTATCCTGATACTGTAGAAGGAGCTTATCAGAAACCCGGATCCTACACTGTAAAAGTTGAAGGAAAAAATAATTATCGAGGTATTATAGAGATCGACTTTACCATCGGTGGTAAGCTGATGAAAAATATGAAGGTCAGCAAGATTGCCAATCAGACCTATACCGGCTCTGAAATTACTATTCCTGATTTGACAGTAAGTGATGGAAAAACTCCTCTTGTTCGTGGTCAGCATTATGAACTGGAGCCTGTAAACAATATAGAAATCGGAAAAGCGACCATTATTATAAAAGCCACGGAAGGGCAGTATGATTACGTAGGAAGTAAAACCGTAACCTTTAATATTGTAGGAACTGCCATTTCAAAAGCTACAGTAGATCCTGACAGCCTTCCCAAATCTGTTGTTTATGACGGACAGGAAAAAGAACCGGAAATTAAGCTTACCTGGAAAAAGGATAAGAATGCCACTGCAGTGCCTTTGGTAAAGGGAACAGATTATGAAGTAGACTATGACAAAAATCTTGATGCCGGAACTGCTACTGTAATAATTACAGGAAAAGGCAGATTTAGCGGAACCATGAAGAAAACCTTTAAAATCTTACCTTTTGATGCAAAAACCAATGAAGGCTCTAAACTGTCAGTGGAAAAGGGAGTAGAGATTACATACGCAAAAGGCGGAGCAAAGCCCCAGCCTCAGGTAACCTTTGGTGATGTGTTATTAAAAGAGGGAGTAGATTATACACTTTCCTATTCCAATAATAAGGCTGTTACTCAGTCTTCTACTGCCAAGAAGCCCCAGGTAAAGGTGACCTTTAAGAAAAACTTCAAGGGCTCTCTTAGTGAAGAATTTACTATCCTTCCTCAGGATATCAGCAAGGTAACCATCCTTGCTCAGGATAAGGTATACAGTACTAAGAAAAACGGCTGGAAGACTACCATCACTCTTACAGATTTAGACGGTAAGAAGCTGACAGCAGGAACAGACTATGAAAAAGCCTTTACTTACTATACAGATGAAGCCTGCACTACTGCTGCGCAGGCAGAAACCTATGAAACTGGAACCGTCCTTTGGGTGAAGGTAGAAGGAAAGAATAACTATGCCGGAAGCAGTATCACAGGAAGCTACCGTATTGTAAAAGCAAGTGTGGCAAAGGCTACTGTGAAGGTTGCTCCTCAGTACTATACTTCAGAGGCTATTACTTTAAATAAGAATGACCTCACCGTGAAGATAGGAGGGACTACACTGGAATACGGAGTAGATTACATCATAGTGGAAGACAGCTATATCAACAATATAAAGAAAGGAACCGCTAAGGTTCAGATCAAAGGTATTGGAGATAACTACGGTGGAGTGAAAACCGTAAGCTTTTCCATCAAACAGAAGTCTTTCTTATTCAGATTGTTGCCTCAGCTCTTTCAGAGATAGGAATTATGATTTGAAAGAAGAGACGCTTATAACTAATTGAAATGTTGAATCAGAGGTAATTCAGGTGATGGAATTACCTCTGATTTTTTATTGTCTTTTATTATAAATTCGGAAATCTATCGGAAATACACTATAATATTTCTGAAAGGAAGTGGTAAAGTGACCGATATTAAATTTATTTCAACAAAGGAAGCTGCCCAAATTTTGGGATTATCGACCAGAAAAGCATATGCAACAGGGAATACTAACTGTCTTTCCTGTGCAGTTGGAAATATATCTTATATGGAACTAATCATTTGACTTAACGAATTGACATTGTCTGTGAACAGTAACACTGTGACAGAAAAAAATTGTATATTTTGCCTATAGTCTTTAGAAATAAAAATATATATAATAAAATCAACCGATGATGTTTACAATTTTTCGGATTTGTAAACGGAGGTTTCCCTGTAAGTTTTGGTTCACTTACCCCGAATAGGTTAATCCGAAAAGAAAAGAACCACTTTGTAAAAGGTAAATGCTCCCGACATTCGGGAGCATTTGTTGTACATAGGAGTTCTAGGATGAATGAATTACTTCAAAAGTTTAATGAGTATAGGGATATTTCAAATTATCAAATAAAATATATACTGGTCAACCAAGATATTATTGCGTTTAAATTAAAACAAACAAATTTTCCGCATTTGATAGGTTTACATAAGTTGGTTGATATTCCTCTAATAGGCCAGTTCAATGATGTTTCTAATTCTACAGTCAGTGCAAAATTTCTTATTTCAAAGATCAAAAAAGAATCCCAGTTAACAGAAAAAATAATTAAAAAAAGTGTCTATTTTCCTGAAATATGCGATAGATATCAAAGGTTTTCTAAAGAAAACATACTTACTTTGACCTATACTGATGCAATTGTTGAATTTAATGCATCGTTGGTAGGATCAAAATTGCATGGTGATTGTATTTTATTTGAAAAGCAAAAACCACAAGGATATAATTATTTGAGTATAGCTAAGGATACACAGCAAAAGCGATATATAGAGACATTTTTTTATAGTCAGACAGATAATTATTTACGGAATCAAAAAATTATAAAGGTGAAAAAAGTAGAAATATATGATAATTATGGTAAGTTGTTTTTAGAGGACTATCTTTAATGTATTTTGTGGCATTTAATATTATATAGGATAAAAAGTTGTTAGGGATGGAAAATGGGCTATATGGATTAAAAAACCAAATTATAAGATTGTGATAAACATAAAGTTAAACTATAATAAAAGGATAAGGCAATCTACAAATAGAATAATAAAACTATAGAGAATAACTTTATCAATAAAAAGGATGATAGGAAATAAATGAAGGTTACCATGATCTCC
>JAFYWD010000098.1 GCA_017558205.1 Lachnospiraceae bacterium
AAATCCCTGGTTTTTCCGTGATCAAACTGCTCCGGTGAAATATGATAAAGCTCCACCAAGGAAAAGCGCTTTGTAAGCTGCTGCTTTTCAAAAAATAATCTGCTATTATCATCTTCTGTATCGATAATAATAATCCTGACCGGGGAAAGTGTCTGCTGTTCCAATAACTCCAGCAATGTGATTAACCCTTCATCCGGTCGAAAAGTAGGAATAATAACATCTACCTCTCTCTTTTCCATATGTTTCTCCCCTGTTTTATAGGAAATCTTAAAAAAGGCTGTTGTTTCCAACAGCCTTCTGTTTTTATCTATTACTATGCATAGCCGATCTTATCTTCCGGTATCTGCTGATATCTTCTGGCTATAGGTTATTACTTCTTCTGATAATTCATAATCATTGGCATTGAACAAGAACTGATGAAGCCGACGTACATTTGCCTGTAAATCTACAGGAATTACCGCACTACCTACATTACCACCCAAATTACCGGTGGAACGATATTCCTCAAAAGGGAAACCATCATTTCCTACAATGCTGTACTGGGATACTTCTGATAATACTTCTACCATCTCATCAATATCCAAAGATGTTGAAACATTAGGAAGTGCCTTATCTAAAATTTTATTTAATGTAGTAGGATTTACAGTTTTTGCTTTCTCCAGCACAAGGCTTAATACATCTCTCTGTCTCTGGGTTCTCATAAAGTCATCACCTACATAACGGATTCTGCAGTATGCTGTTGCCTGTAAACCATTGAGGGTCTGAGGCCCTGCTGTAGTAACGGGAATATAATCCTTACCTTCCTGGGCAACAAAGGTCTTACCATCCGTACTGGTACCTACCATGCTAATCTGATAATTATTTAAATGACGGATTTCTTCTTCCAGGACATTAATTTCAACACCGCCGATCGCGTCTATTACATCAATTAAACCGGTAAAGCCAATAGTAATATAATCCTCAATATTTAAATCAAGATTCATATTTAACATATTAATTGCCTGCTCCGGTCCCCCCTGTGCATAAGCTCCGTTACATTTATTATATTTATCATTTCCAAGATTCAGGTAAGTATCACGATAAACACTTAAAAGCTTTACTTCCTTGGTATCTGCATTTAAAGAAGCAATCATAATGGTATCGGTACGATTTCCTTTTCCAAGAGACTGATCTCTGGAATCCACACCAAATAACGCAATATTGCGATAGCCCTTCAGCTCTACATTATTCACTACATGCTCATTTACAACAATATCTTCCTTGTCTATAGCAATTTTATCTACCTTGTCTACCTTCAATACTCCGTATAAAACAATCAGAAGAACCACTAAAATAATCATCTCTATTACAAAGAGAATAATTCTTTTGCTTCCTTTTTTTGATTTTTTCCTCTTTTTTCTCACGTTTTGTTGTGTTTCAGTACTTTTTGTTGCCATTCTCTCTCTTCCTTTTTAGTAAGCATTTTCATTTATGATTCCATGAAACAGAGTCATAAACATAATTTTTATATCTAAAAGCATACTCCAATTCTCAATATAATATAAATCACATTCTATTCTTCTTCGAATGGAGGTATCGCCCCGATATCCATTTACCTGTGCCCAGCCTGTAAGCCCCGGTCTTACCTGGTGCTTAATCATGTATCTGGGAATTTCTTCTTTAAACTTTTCCACAAACTGAGGTCGCTCCGGTCTGGGTCCTACAATACTCATATCTCCCACCAGAATGTTCCATAGCTGTGGAAGCTCATCCAGACTGGTCTTTCTCATAATCTTTCCGATGGGAGTTACTCTGGGATCTCCCTTGGTAGTCCAGCCCTTTCGTTCTTCCTCTTCGGTCTGTACCTCCATGCTTCGGAATTTATACATATAAAACTTTTTATTATGAAGTCCAACTCTTTCCTGTTTAAAAATAATTGGTCCCTTGCTTCCAGTTTTCACGAGCACTGCTAAAAGAAGCAGCAAAGGAGACAGTAATACCAGTCCCAAAAAGGCACCCACAATATCTACAGAACGTTTTAACATTCTGTTTAAGATATTAGTCAGGGGTACATAACGAATATTAATTACGGGAAGTCCGTTTAAATCCTCTGTATATGCCTCACTGGGAATCAGACTGTTATAATCCGGGATAAACTTGGTATGCACCCCGCTATTTTCACACAAACTGACAATCTGTTCCAAATTCTCATAATCTGATAATGCCAGGGTTACTGCAATCTCATCCAGCTGGCTAAGTGGTAATACTATTTCCAGGTTCTCAATGGTCCCAAGTACCTTTACTCCGCGATAGCCGGTACCTGCCGGTACATGATTATCCAAAATTCCTCTGACCACATAGCCCCACTGGGGATTGGCCTGAATCCGGTTGATATATTCCTCTGCCGCCCTGGAGTAGCCCACCAGCAGAATATGCTTCAGATTATATCCCTTTTTACGGAAATATCGCAGGGTTGTCCTGAGAATTACGCGAAATAACAGTGTGATTAAAATATTGATAATATAAAAAATTAAGATTAATGCCCTGGAAAAATGTGTTATTTTAAAAGCCGCAATACACATCAGGATAGCAGCTGCCCCGAAACTGTTTACCTTGATAATATCAAGAATCTCTTTCTCCAGGGTTTGTGCCCTTTTTGGCGTATATAGCTTAAAAGAATAATAAAGCACAAGATAACCGGGCACCAAAAAATAAAGAGCACTGAAATAGAAGCTTTGTCCCAAGGCTCCTGCGCCCTCATCCAAAAAAGGTCCTTCAAATTTCAGATACCATGCCAAAAGATAGGAGCCGGCAATGGCCAGAGCATCTATCAGTACATGTAATCCGTTAAAATACTTCTGGTTGTCTTTTATCATATCAGCCACCCAATTCTATACATAACACACATTTTACAATATTATTTCAGAAAGTACAACTTAAATTTACCGAAAAAGCCTGAACTGTTATGTGCTGATTTTTATTTTATTATCTGCTTTTTCTTACTTCTATTGTCGGAAGCGTTCCAAAGTATTCTTCCACAAAAATAGTTGAATTCGCAGATAGTTTTTCAGCCTGAAAAAACAAAAATGTATTTTGTGATCTTTCCCCTTCTTTTCCCTGCAAAGCCGGAACCCTTCCCTGATTCCTTCTCTGTAGCTTTTTTCCATCCCCTTTCTTATAAAGAAAAGATACTTTATCAGAAAACCTGGAAGCAACAGCGGCAGATTTAAAATAATCTGTATCCATGGCATATTCTTATAAATAAGATAAATACTGTTTCTGGCTGCCAGCCTTACCTTAAAATCATTATATCGGGAACCGGAGGAGGCACTTCCTGCATGATATACCATGGCTCTTGGTTCATAGTGATTCCGATAGCCGTAAATCTGTGCCCGATAGCCCAGGTCACAATCCTCTAAGTAGGCAAAATGATTTTCATCAAAATATCCGATTTCCTCCAGAATTTCCTTGCGATAAATAGCTGCTCCGCCACAGGCAGAAAAAATCTCAGAGGGCTTACAGTAATACTTATCAGCCGGCCGTCCCTTTCCCCTGGCATAGGCCCATCCTAAGGCACAATACAGATCTCCTGCCCCGTCCAGTAATTCTTTTTTCTTCATATCCAGCATTCTGGCTGCCACGGAAAAAATTTTATCAGACACTTCCATCGCCTCCTCCAGATATTTTACAAAGCCCGGTAATACCTCTGTATCATTATTCAGAAGAATTATATAGGGCGTATTACTTGCCTCTATGCCTACGTTAACAGCATGACAAAAGCCGGTATTTTCCGCCAGCTCCAGCAACTGAATCTGAGGATAGTGTTCTTTTATCCACTGCTGTGAACCATCGGTGGAGCCGTTGTCCACTATACAGATGTTACCGGTCACACTCTCCTTTTCCCAAAGGGAAGGAAGACACTGCTTCAGATATTCAATTCCGTTGTAATTAGGTATCACCACCGTGCTTTTCATGTTACGTCCTTATACTCTCCAATCCGGATCCCAGTAGAGCCGATATCCTTCCTTTATCAGAAATTCACAAAAAATACTGCGCTTTTCTTCTGTCGTATATTCTTTTGATGCCTGAGCCTCAAAAAAAGTTTCATATTTTTTTAATATCATGGGATTGATCTTCCATTTTGTAATATCCAGCTGTCCCGCATTCTGTGTCAGAACTGCTCTGTGCACATAGCCGGAATAAGAGGCTTTCATACCTCCGTAAAGAGCTTTTCCCTGCCGATTATAAATACTGTTTACAATTCTTCCATTTTTTACTTCTTTTCCTCCCAAAGCTGCCACGTCTGCTCTTTGGGCAAAAATCCCATTTTCATAAACAACCTTATAAAATCCTACATGAGGCAAGGCTTCCACCTTTACCTGCCAGCCTCTTCTGCTGCAAAAATCCTCCAATGCCCTTTTTCCCGCCTCGTAAGCGTAGCTTTTACTGGCAGGATTAGAGGCAGTCGATGCCTGGTGACATCGCCAGTGGTACAGCACCTTGGGAATATGACAGATTTCTTCCTCTAAAACCTTTCCCTCCTTCCATAACCTGTGTACCATCCTTAATACCAGATCATAGTCCTGGGCACCGTCATATTCCTGCCGTAATCCCAGCTCCTTCAGTACAGGAGTCTTCATTACCAGAAAATGACAGATATAATTATTACTTAATAGTAAATCCAAATTAAAATCCATTTTAAAATGAGGCTGATAGAATACTCTGCCGGTTTCTTCACACTTATCCTCATCGGAATAGAGAAAGTCATATTCCCGTCCTGCTTTTTTCCCTTCTGATATGGCTTTTTCCATTTCATAAAGGGCATCGGGGGTCAGGTAATCATCATGATCTAAAAGTCCTGCATACTCTCCTTTAATATAGGGTAGGGCTGCATTGGTATTTTGACTGATACCTAAATTTTCTTCCAGCTTCACATAGCAAATTCTGCTGTCCCGATAAGCTTCACAAATATTTTTTACTAAGGATGTTTTTCCTGCATCTGCAATAATCAGCTGCCAGACAGGGTAACTCTGATCAAGAAGTGACTGAATCAGCTGCCTTAAATATTCCTCCGGTGTTTCATAGGCCGGTACTACTATACTAAAGCATAATTTCTTTCCTTCACTTTCTCTTCTTTGTTGTTCCAACAGTTTGCTGTCCGGCAATTCATAAGTATAATCTTTAAAATAGGGATGGAATAGCTGTTCCTCCACTGCTGAAATTGTTCTTTTTATTCCATTTCTTTTTAAATAATAATATGTCTTTTTAAGATTGGAAATATTCATTCCTATACACAGTCCTTTACCTTCAAAGAAAAATCACTTCTGTCCAGAGAAAAATTGGGATTATAGTAGGGATCTCCCGCAGCCAGCTGCTTCTCCCATTTTCTTCTGAATTTTTCTGATTCTTTGTTATATCTTTCTGCCTTTTCTCCCTGATTATCCAAGCCTCTGGAAATCGATTCATAATGATACAGCTCTGCGAAGGGAGTAAAGACGTTCAGATATCCCTTTTCCCGAAGCTTCAGGCAAAAATCCACATCATTGAGGGAAATCTCAAATTCCTCCTCCAGACCTGCTACTTCTTCAAACAAAGCTTTTTTTACCATCAGACAGGCACCGGTTACTGCCGTTACATTCTGGGCATAGCACAGTCTTCCCATATATCCCAGATTTTCTCTGGACTGTCCGTAATGCGTATGTCCTGCCGTTCTATGGGCTCCCAGACCTATAACTACACCTGCATGCTGAATAGTCTTATTTGGATAATACAATTTAGCTCCCACGGCACCCACATCTTCTCTCTGGGCATACATTAATAATTCTTCCATCCAATTAACCGTAATCACCTGAGTATCATTATTTAACAATAGGATATAATCTCCTACACAATGTTTTACTCCCAGATTATTTACTGCAGAATAATTAAAAGCCCCCTGATAAGTAACAATTTTAATATTGTCGTGCTTTTCACAAAGCTCCTTATAATAAGTAAAAATTTCCTCTGTTGTGCTGTTGTTTTCCACTACTACAATCTCGAAATTTTCGTAGGTGGATTTTTCATAAATGGAAGTAATGCACCTTTCCAGATCTTCCTTATGGTCTTTATTGGCTATTACAATGCTGATTTTAGGCTCGCCTAAAATACGGTAGGTTATTTTAAATATTGTTTCAAAGGCTCTGGTGGAGGTAATGGAAAAATTATCATAACCATTTACCTTCAAATGTTCGGCAACTGCTCCTCTGGCAGCTTCTATGGCATAGCTTTTTGCCGTAATATCACTGGCCACACTTCCTGCATGACTGCGCCAATAATATAAAAGCTTAGGAACATGCACAACATTTTGGGCCAGGGAGGTCAATCTGAGTATCATATCATGGTCCTGACTTCCGTCAAATTTCGTTCGGAATAACTCTGTATTTTCCAAAAGCTTTGCCAAAAAGCAGCTGAAATGACATATATAATTATTGGCTCTCAGGTTATCCGGTGCATAATCCGGTTTAAAATGCAGGGTGATCATTTTATTGATGTCCCCCTCCTTAAAGGTGGTTTCATCACAATAAATATAATCTGCATTTTTTTCATTAATTACCTTTACGTATTCATATAAAACAGAAGGATGAAGAATATCATCATGATCAAACAAGGCAATAAACTCTCCCTCAGCCAGCTGTAAGCAGGCGTTGGTATTTCCTGAAATTCCCTTATTTTCTTTCAGCTTCTGATATACAATCCGGGAATCCTTTTCATAATAGCCTTTACAGATTTCTCCCACATAGGCATGCTTTTCATCTGACCCGTCTGCCAGGCACAGCTGCCAGTTCCCGTAGGTCTGGGCTGTTACCGAATCAATCATCTGACACAGAAACTCCTTTGGAGTATTATAAAGAGGTACCAGAATACTGATTGTTACCATTCTTTCAAAGGTTTCAGTCTCCTGACGCTTTCTCTCCTCCGGTGTGGGAAAGCTTTCTGTTCCGAATTGTTTTTTTGCCTTAGCTTCTCTTTTTTTATAATCTATTTTTGCTGCAATTCCTCTCAGTCCACCACAATTTTTCACCCGGTTGCCCTGTCGGATTGCCGCATGCATTACCTTACGAAGTCCTCCCGTATGCTTCCACAAAGGATTATTTTTAATTCTGTTCAGCTTAAACTCCAGAAGATCTTTTTCTTCCTCCAAAGCTGCAATACGGCCTGCCAGCCTTGCATTTTTTAAATGCTCTTTTTCATATGCTTCCTTGTAATCTGTTTCTTCCGGTAATCTTGTCATGAATTTCTTCCTTTCTGTTGCCCCTCTATTGTAAATGCCATAAGTGATTGGCAGTTTTTCTGATAATATACTGTCCTGAAATCCTATCCTTTACCATGGCACAAACCCGGTATTTGCCGGGTACTGCCTTCTTCCTATCTAAAAGAAGGGAAAAGCCGGAAAGACCTACGTTTTTTTGATCCCTCAGGTTTTTCTCCACATCCGGTCGATAACAGGATGGTAAAAGAACCTGATAAAATATTTCTTTTTCTTCCTCCCATAATACCAGATATTTTTCATAACAGGCATTATCGGAACCCAGAACAACGACTGTTCCCTGAAAATAAAACTCTTCTCTTCCTGTGTTCTCATTTTTCAGTCCGTCTATTACTCTCTCCTTTAAAAACCAGTCCTTCTTCCTGCCACAATGCTCCAGGGTAACTGCCACACAGCTGTCTTCCCTAAGCTTCTCAGGTATTTTTTGTTGTGGCTGCTCTATCGCCTCATACGTAGTTTTGGCCTGATACTGATAAGCAAAGGAGTAGTTTACGTCTAAAATATCTTCTGTGAACCAGGGATGATAATAAGGATCCTTCCACCACAGTACCTGATGCTTTTCATATAATCTTAATTTTTCCGTTAAAAATCTTTCTCTTTTTTCTTCACTATCATCACTTCCTCGGCTGAGGGATTCATGATGATACAGATGATGGGTATTAATTACCACATTATGATAGCCTGCCTCATAAATCCTGTAGCAGAGGTCTACATCGTTAAAGGCCACCTGAAGCTTTTCATCAAAGCCCTTCATTTGAAGAAAGACATCTTTTCTCATCATTAAACAGGCACCCGTTACTGCCAGGACATTTCTGATATCCCTGTTTCTTCTGTCATAATAGACCTGATCATCTTGCTGAAATTGCAATTTGTGTACCGGTCCCATAGCCAGTCCATAAATACCGCAATGCTGTATCATCCTGCTTTCCGGATAAAACAGCTTCATTCCCACTGCTCCTGTTTCTTCCACCGATGCCTGTCTTACCATTTCATACAGCCACAGGGGAGTTCTTACCTCACAATCATCATTTAAAAATAACAGATAGGGATAGGAGGCCCTGGATGCTCCCAGATTACACATCCTGGAAAAATTAAATTCCATAGAGTGATAAAAGTAAGAAAAATCCAATTCCTCCTGAAGCTTTAAGATGAACTGCCTGTTTTTCTCATTACTTCCGTTATCCACAACAATAATTTCATATCCTGCCTTTTCGGTCAGCTGCCTGATGGAGCGAAGGCATCTTTCCAAAACCTTGGGATTATCCTTGGAGGGAATTATAATCGATACAGGTGCCGGAGCCTTTCTCTTTCTTTCCGAAAAGATTTTATATTTTAAATCCATATAGTCTGCTTCAAAGCCCCAGGGCCGGTAATTTTCAAAATGATACAGAATCTTTTTTATATGATAGATATTTTCCTTTTTCAAGGAATAGCAAAGTCTTAATACCATTTCATAAAATTCCTTCCTGTTCCCGGAAGAAATAGTAATAAGCCACTGCCCCTGTTCCGGCTTTGTTTTCATAAAGGGTAAAACAGCTTCCTTTTTTACTGCCAAAAGATTTCCGAAATAGAAATAGGAAAGCAGGGTATCCGGTGAATAATCCGGCTTTAACAAAGGATTACTTCTGACAAGGCTTTCCCGGTTAATCTGATCCTCGTCACCATAAATCACTACTGCCTGTTTTTCCTTTGTGAAGATGCTTTCGATTTCCTTAAGGGCAGAGGCTGAAATTCCCTCCGGATCTGTAACAAATAAATAATAGTCTTTTTCCTCTTCTTTAGTTGTTCCTTCTTTCACGCAGGAAGCTTCTTCAGACTCCCTTATTTTAATCCAGCTGTCATAGGTAGCTTTTTCTTCCTGAAGCTTTCTTTGATAGCTTTGTTCCAGCTGCCTTTCCCTAAATTTCCTATATTCCCGTTTTAGTTTTTTAATCACAAACGTATCTTCCTTTTTAACTCTTTTTCAAGCTCTTCACAAATTTCAGTTTCCATTCTTTTTACCTTCAGCTTCATAAAAATAATATTACTGCTTTTCATTTGGAAATTTTCCAGGTGAAGGTTTATGTTAGGATCCTGGGTAGTAAATACCATGGTATTTACTGCCTTGCTGCCATTAATGGTAACCGCTCTTTTATTCTGATAAGGTATGGCTTCCCCATTAAAGGTAAACTCTCTGATTTTCACTACACAGCTTTCCATGGCAGGATCAATTCGTAAATTTTTCACATTGCCCGGTACTGTAAGGGTAAACTCCAGCTCCTCCTCTCCCACAAAGGGGTCCGGTACAAAATAAGAATTTTCCTCACTATAGCCTGTTCCTGCATCCAGATAAATCTGCACCTTATCTTTCCCCTCTGAGTTATGCATAGAATCCAGCATATTCAGGGGCTGGAAAATCCTTTCTCCGATCAGTTCCCTGATCTCTGCCATGGATCTTCTCTTTCCCAGTACCCTTCTCTGGAATTCCATTTCCTTCTCCCTGAATTCGTCCTGTTCCCTGGGGGTAATATTTAAAAGCTCAAAGGCATAGCTCATATCCAGCTTATTTCTTTTCTCATTTTCCAGTAAATAGCAGTACAGACTTCGAAAGGCAATCTCTTTTGTCTCTACCATCTGCTCTCTGGTCCATTCATAATCAATAACGGTCCAGGTCTCATCCCTGATAATAATATTGGCAAATATCATATCATAATCTGCAATAGACATGGTCTCATTATGGGAAATACGGCTTACATATTCCTCAAACAGCTGCCAAAAGCCTTCCTCATCCCCACGGTTTAATCTTTCATCTAAAAGTGCTGTCAGAGTTACTCCCTCCACATATTCCAGCTCCACATAGGGCAGTTCCCCTTCAAACAGCCTGCACTTATTAATTTTCAGCTTACTCTTTTTATATCTTTCCTTCAGCTTTTCATAGGAGGTATGGATATGACGGATATGTTCTCCTCCATAGGGAGTCAGTGCACATTTTCGTACCACCTTTTTGCCCTTCTTCTCCACAATTTCTGTTTTTATGGCTGTGGCCGGTGCCCGGTCATTGGAATATCTGCAGTAAATTGTCTGTGGCTTTTCTCCTATCACCACCATATAAGAATTAGAATAAAAAGGAAACATTTCTTCCTGAATCAAAGCATCAAATACATTTTTTTCATCAAATAACTGAAGTCTGTCTCTGTCAAAATTTCTCTTGTTATCAGACAGCTCTCCTACCCGGGGTAATCTGTCATCAGAATATAAGGTAGTCATAAATTTATAGTCCGGATAGGGATAATAAAAGCTGTACTCCTGATCCCCACAGGCCTGAATAATTTTTTCCAGTCCCTGTCTGGAAAAGGTACGTACTCCTCCCCCCTGTGGATAATCCTCCAAGGAAGAAAAGAAGGTTCCCAAGTGATCCTCTCTGCAGCCGGCCCAATATTTTAAACCAAATTTATTTTCAATGGCAATTACCAGCTTCCCGCCTTTTTTCACATGCTTCTTTAAAATTTTATAAAAATCTTCAAAGGGAGTTTCTCCTCCCATATAGCTGATGGCATATTCAAACACACCAATCAAACATACATAATCATAATCACAGGGAAGATCCGGCTCTATATCCCGAAAATTTCCTACCCGGATGGTTACATTATCATCCTGTGAGTGACGGTGGGCATTAATCAGACTTCTCTGCTTAGACAGATCAATACAGGTCACTTCCCCTGCTTTTTTTGCAAGGGCACCGGTAATGGCACCACAGCCGCTTCCTACCTCTAATACCTTCATGGATTTATCTATGGGAAGCCATTCCACGATATTTTCCCTAAGCTCTGACAGATGATACAAAACAGGCCAGGATTTTCTCTCCTCGATAATTCCCGGAAATTCCATGGGGGAATACTTTTTCGCAATTTCCAGAATTTCCTGTTCTATTACACCATCACAGTAATAATCCTCTCCCGGATATCGTGAATAATCTAATTTAATTTTCCCAATCTGCTCTGCCATCTTATCTGTCCTCCCGTAACGCTTAACTGCTTTGTCGGTTACGTTTTCCTCTTTATTCAATCTCTATTTTTGAATTACAATCGTAGTAGCCTACGGTATTCTTTTCCGAAACTACCGTCAAATTCAATACATCATACAGTCTGTGATATACCTGGAATTTATCTTCCTCATATCCTGTTACCCCCAGAGAAATTAAATATTCTCCTCCCTGGAGGTCTACCTTTTGTGTAAAGGTGATTCTTTTTACCTCTCCCTTTTCCACAGAGGATAAGAAAGCCTTCTCCACCATGGTATTGGTTCCTGTCAATTCTGTTCCCTGCTTATCCTTAATGGTAAAGGCAAAAATAGGAGCCTGTACTTTCTCATGAAACTTTACCGTCATCTGAAGCCGGAAAATCTCGCCCTTGATAATTGCATTGGTTTTAATTCCCTTTTCATCCGACAGGGTAAATTCCAGGATTTCGCCTGCCTTTGTTCCATACTCCAGGGCTTTTTCATTAATACCGGCTGCTTCTGTTTTCTTAGATGTCTGTCCCTCTTCTTCTGTCCCTGAATCTTCACTATACTGACCTACCAATACCCTTTTATAGGTATCTATCATTTCCTTGGGTCTGCCCTCCCCCAAAAGAGTGCCTTTATTTAACAAAATTACCCGGTCACAGTATTTGGCAATACTGCTTAGATCATGACTTACAAAAAGAATGGTTTTTCCCATCTTCTTAAACTCTTCAAATTTATGATAACATTTGGCCTGAAAAAACACATCTCCCACTGACAGTGCTTCATCTACGATTAAAATCTCAGGCTCAATATTAATTGCTACCGCAAAGGCCAGACGTACAAACATTCCGCTGGAATATGTTTTGCAGGGCTGATATACATAATCTCCGATATCTGCAAAGGCTAAAATATCCTCCAGCTTTTCATCGATTTCTTTTTGGGAAAATCCCATCATGGTACCGTTCAAATAAATGTTTTCGATGCCGTTATATTCCATATTAAAGCCGGCACCTAATTCCAATAAGGCAGAAATTCTACCATTTACCGTAAGGCTTCCGGAGGTTGGATTCAATACTCCGGTAATAATCTTCAAAATTGTGGATTTCCCGGAACCGTTAGTACCTATAATCCCTACAGTCTCCCCCTGCTTAATGGTCAGATCAATTCCCTTTAAGGCATAATTTTCCTTATACAGTTTTTTTGAGGATAATCCAAAAGCTTCCTTTAAACGATCCTGAGGCTTCTGGTACAATTTATACATTTTTGTAATCTGCCTGGCGCAGATGGCAGTTTTTTGTTCTTCCATTACTTTTCTCCTACGTAACTATTCAGTTCCTTCCTAGTTACTCTCCTACAATACATCTGCAAAATGAACCTTCAGACGTTTAAATACCAAGGCTCCTATTCCAAACAACACCATGGTGATAATCCAAAAATACATAGTTGAATAAAAATCCTCATAGAACCATGATTTTTCAAAAATAGTGCTGCGATATCCATTTACAATGTAGACTAAGGGATTGATTTTAACAAACATCCCTGCCTTTGGGCTGATGGTGCCGATATCCCATAGGATTGGGGTTGCCCACATCCCAATTTGCAAAAGAATATTAATAATCTGTCCCAAATCCCTGAAAAATACCATAACAGCACAGGTAGTATAGGACAGGCCCAGTACAAAAACAAAGAGACAGAGGCTGTAATACAGCAGCTGAATAGTATAAATACTGGGATAATATCCGTAAATGGCAGCAATCACCAGCATAACTGTCGCAAAAAATACATGAATAAAGGTAGCTGCTATAATTTTAATAATGGGAATAATACTGATTTTAAATACTACCTTCTTTACAAGATAGGTATATTCCAGCATGGCATTTGTTCCACTTTGCAGTGCTTCACTAAAATAAAACCAGGGTACCAGACCTGCCGTTAAAAATAACACATAAGGAATATTATCATTAGCAGTAGGCCTTCCGCTTCCCATAATAACCTCAAATACAATATAATACATAACAATGGTCACTACCGGCTGGACCATGGCCCATACCGCCCCCAGATAAGAGCCTGCATACCTCTTTTTAAAATCATTTTTAGCCAGTTTCCATATCAAATGGCGGCTTTGATATAATTCCATTGGCAGGCTGGTAAGCTTATCATAAAATAATATAAAAACAGGAATTACTGCAATGATAATGATACAGGCAATGATCTTTTTCATCACCTCTTCCTCCCGGTTTGCCAGGGGATTACTATAAAACACAATAACAGCTGCCATGAAAATCATGGCAACTGTAAATAAAGTAATTCCTATTTTTTTATTTTTGGAAATTTTACTCTGTTTCATTTTATTTCTCCACTTTTAAAGAGGATATTCCCGGCCAGTTCTTATCTTTTTCCGATAGGGTTAACTCCATACCCTCAGTAATCGGCCATTCTATTCCTATTTCAGGATCATTCCATAACAGACCTCCCTCATCCTCCGGATGATAAAAATCTGTACACTTATAGGAGAATTCTGCATACTCAGACAATACCACAAAACCATGAGCAAAATTCTTAGGAATAAAAAACTGCTTTTTATTCTCTGCACTTAAAATCACACCATACCACTGTCCAAAGGTAGGTGAATCCTTTCTTAAATCTACGGCCACATCAAATACTTCTCCGCTGATTACTCTTACCAGCTTGTCCTGAGGAAATTCTTTTTGAAAATGCAATCCTCTTAATACCCCTTTTTTAGAGGCAGACTGATTATCCTGTACAAAGTTATGGCCAATACCTGCTGCCAGATAATCATTATAATTATAGGTTTCCATGAAATACCCTCTTGCATCACCAAATACCTGGGGGGTAATTACCTTTAAACCTTCTATGTGACATGTTTCTACTGTTATTTTACCCATTTTTCGCCCTTCTTATCCATCCTTCAGGTTTTCATCCTTCTTAACTCCCTTAGGATCTTCTTCTTGATTCTCATCAGAGGTTATTGACTGATTTTTGGTATCCTTTTTTGGCTCCGATGATTTGTCTTCTGTTTTCTGCTTCTTATCTTCCTGATTAGCTTTATTTTCACTCAGCCCGCTTTTTACCGGTGCCGGCTCTATAAAGCTTAAATTCAGGTCTACTCTTCCCTCTATTCCGTTAACTCTTCCGGAGGAGGTATATTGCCAAACATGGTATTTTCCCGTATATTTTACGGCATCTCCATATTCAGCCAGCCAAATATAAATATCATCCGGCAGAATAGAGGTTTTAATATTATTTAAAAACCAGTTTCTGCTGGCATAAATTCCGGCCTCATAGCCTGCACTTCTTATGGTCTGACAAAAGGCCAGACAGACGGCAGTTCTCTTGTCAGCAGTCAGCTTATCAGCCCTTCCGTCTCCTCCTGCTCCCTCCGTATCAATAAAGATCGGATATTGTATATTATATTCCTTACACAAGGATAATACCATGGAAGCCTCTTCCACGGCCTCTACCTCGTTTACTGCCTGCGTGAAAAAATAAAGCCCCACCGGTACTCCCGCAGCAGTGGCATTTTCTATATTCTTTTTATAATACCAGTCTTCTACCAGGACCCCTGTCTGGCTTCCTCTGTAGCCTACTCTTATAATAGCATAGTTAATGCCCGCATTTTTTACCTTGTTCCAGTCAATATCTTCATTCCATCTGGAAACATCAATTCCCAGCTTTGCATTAGAAGTTTTTCTCAGCTCTGTAGGCTCGTTGGCATCCCGGGTAGTATTATTATGCTTAGCATCTTCTGCCATGGCATCTACCTGCTCCTCCGTTTTAATCAGCATGGCAATATCAGGGATTGCAACATACTCTACCTTAGCCTTTACACTGACCGGCATGGCTGATTTTGGTACTACGTAGCCAGGCTGCTCTACCATGGAAATCTGATACTCTCCCGGCTTCAAATCTGCAATATAAATGATACCGTCTCTGTCTAAATCCTTATACTCATCTTCTTCATTTAAATTAATCTTGAAAAAGCTTCCGGTAACAAGTTCTCCTTCTTTATCCACAATCTTCACCCGCATATCCTTCTCTACAGAAGAAGCGATCAGATTTAATCTGATAGTACCCTCTTCAGCTTCTATTTTTGCAGGTGCTTTATCAAAAAAGCTTTCATCTTCCATCCAGCCATATAAATCATTTCCAATCTGACCTTCCAGAATGATTTCCTTTTCTAAGGGTGCCTGTACCGAGACCTCCTGTTTTTTCTGACCCGGTCCCATACCGTTGGAATAAAGCACAATCAAAAACAGTGTTACCATAAAAAGCAGGGAAATCAGAAGCGTCACCCTTAAAAATTTAGAGTCCATTTGCAACCTCTACCAAATATTGTCCGTAGGCAGTTTTCATTAATGGTTCTGCCAGTTTTAACAGCTGTTCCTTATTGATAAATCCTCGCTTATAGGCAATCTCTTCGATACAGGATACATAAAGTCCCTGACGCTTCTGGAAGGCTGCCACAAAATCTGCCGCATCAAGAAGAGAATCATGATTTCCCGTATCCAGCCATGCAAAGCCTCTTCCCATTGTTTCTACTCTCAGCTGTCCCTTTTCCAGATATGCATTATTTACAGCTGTAATTTCAATCTCACCTCTGGTGGATGGTTTAATATTCTTTGCAATTTCTACTACCTGATTATCATAGAAATAAAGACCGGGAACTGCATAATTACTCTTAGGATTTTCCGGCTTCTCCTCTATGGAAATTGCCCTTCCGTCTTCATCAAACTCAACTACTCCGTATTCCCTGGGATCTCTTACGTAGTACCCAAAAATCGTAGCGCCCTCCTCTCTTGCTGCCACCTCACGAAGCAGCTTGGAAAAGCTTTGTCCATAAAAAATATTATCACCAAGAACCAGAGCCACATTATCCCTACCGATAAATTCCTCGCCGATAATAAAGGCATCTGCCAGACCTCTTGGCTCCTCCTGAATGGCATAGCTTAAGGACAGGCCCAGCTGCTCTCCCGTTCCAAACAGTTCCTGAAATACAGGAAGATCCCTTGGTGTTGATATAATCAGGATTTCCTGAATTCCTGCCAGCATTAATGTTGACAACGGATAATAAATCATGGGTTTATCATAAACCGGCATAATTTGCTTTGAAATTGCTTTTGTAAGAGGATACAGTCTGGTACCGCTTCCTCCTGCCAGAATAATTCCTTTCACCTTTTTTCTCCTTTATCTGCTATTTTGTCTTATACATTTCTTCATAGTATTTCTGATAATCTCCACTGGTAACATTCTTCATCCAGTCTTCATTTTCAAAGAACCACTGAATGGTACGTCTGATTCCTTCCTTAAACATGGTTTCAGGCTCCCAGCCAATTTCACTTTTAATCTTATCGGGTGCTATGGCATAGCGTCTGTCATGCCCCTTTCTGTCCTCTACATAAGTAATTAAATCATAGGTAACCAGTTTTTTTCTCGAATCATCTGCCGGAAGCATTTCCTGCAGGGTATCTAAAATAATATGGATAATTTCAATATTCTGTTTCTCATTATGGCCGCCTACGTTGTAGGTTTCAAAAAGCCTTCCTTTTTCCTGTACCATATCAATGGCCTTTGCATGGTCTTCCACATACAGCCAGTCTCTTACATTTTTTCCATCTCCATATACAGGCAGCTTTTTGCCCTGTAACGCATTGTTTATAATCAACGGAATCAGTTTTTCAGGAAACTGGTAGGGTCCGTAATTATTGGAGCAGTTTGTAATATTTGCAGGAAACTTATAGGTGTCCATATAAGCCTTCACTAAAAGATCTGAGGATGCTTTACTGGCAGAATAGGGACTATGGGGATCATAGGGACTGGTTTCATAGAAAAATGCAGTCTCATCCTCCGGCAGAGAACCATAAACTTCATCAGTAGAAACATGAAGAAATTTTTTACAAGGCAGGTAACTGCCGTCCGGAAGCTCCCAGGCTGCTTTGGCACAGTTGAGCATAACAGCTGTTCCCAATACGTTGGTCTGCACAAAAACCTCAGGATTCTTAATACTTCTGTCTACATGACTTTCTGCAGCAAAATGTACCACTCTGTCAATATCGTATTCTTCAAATATTTTTGCAATCGCCTCCTTGTCGCAGATATCAGCTTTTACAAAAATATAATTTTCTCTGTCCTGTACCTCTTTCAGGTTTTCAAGATTTCCTGCATAGGTCAGTGCATCTACATTGATAATACGGATTTCATTTCCGTATTTTTTAAACATATAATGAATATAGTTAGAGCCAATAAAGCCTGCTCCTCCCGTTACTAAATAGGTTCTCATTTTATATCCTCCTTCTTTGTAAAACAGCCACTTTATCTGACTGCCCTTTTCGTAACAGCTCAGTATTCAGATTACTATTACCTCTTCTTTCTTAATAGCTCATATAGCTTAAGTTCATATCTACCTTGCCGCTGATTCCAGGCACACTGCCTTTATCAGAATACTGCCACATATCATATCTTCCGCCATAGGTTACATGGGTATTATACTGTGCCAGCCAAATCTTATATCCGCTTAGTGCACTGAGATTCATCTTCTGTGCCAGCCATGTTTTATTGGCATAAATTCCTGCTCGATAGCCACCGTTTTGTATCGTCTGACAAAAAGCATTGATAACCCTGGTTCTTGTTCCTGCATCCAGACCGTCTGCACGGCCTCCGCTGCTTTCTACGTCAATAAATACGGGATAACTGATCTTATAGCCTTTAATCTGGCTCAAAACCATGGAAGCCTCTTCTACTGCTTCTACCTCGTTAATTGCCTGAGTAAAGAAGTAAACCCCTACCTTCAGGCCTGCCTCTGTGGCACCTTTAATATTTTGTCTGAATTTATTATCTTCTACCAAAGCACCCTGAGTAGAGCCTCTGAAGCCTGTTCTGATAATTACATAGGATACTCCTGAATTTTTCACCTGGCTCCAATTAATATTCCCATTCCAGGTAGAAACATCAATTCCCAGGATACCGGAGCCTGTATTCAGACTGCCGTCACTGTTAAAGGTATATTTAGCTCCCTGAATTACCTGCTCTCCGGTAACCTTATTTCCGTTTTTATCAAAAAAGTAGGTTTTACCATCTAAATTCTGCCAGCCAAAATACCGGTATTCGGAAACTGTTTCTTTAATGTAAAATTCCGTATATTTATAATAATCTGCCACTTTGGCTTCCGTATATTTTCCATTGACCTTTACATAAATCTGATTTCCGCTTTTATCCTTCAGAGTCTTACTGTTATCAGTCTTTGGATCATAGGCAGTGCTTACCGTAATCTTACATTTAGCCTGTACTCCCTCCACCTCTGCTGTAATCACAGCCTCACCTGCTGCTACTGCGGTAACCTTTCCCTTATCATCTACCGCCGCCACTTCTTTTTTAGAGCTTTGCCATTTCACGGTTTTACCTTCAGGGGTAACATTGACCTTCAATTCTGTCGTAGCCCCCGGCTTTAAGGTTACCTCACTTTTATCTAACTGTACGGTAAGGGAGGCATTTGTCTGTACTGTTACTATGCATTCTGCTTTGATATTATTGTCCGCCTGAGAGATCACCGTAATTTTTGCAGTTCCCTCTTTTAAGGCTGTCACCACACCATTTTCCAGCTTGATAATACTGCTGTCATCTACTGACCAGGTGTACTGTTTGTTTGTTGCCTCCTGTGGACTTACTGTTACCTTCAGCTCAAAGCTGTTTCCAATCTCCAGGCTAAAGGTTGAGACATTCAGTTCTATTTTTGTAACAGGCAGGGTAGTATCCTTAGTTTTTCCCTTTATGGTAAGTGAAATGGATGCCTCCTGTCCACCTGCCCTGACCGTGACCGTAACCGTACTGTCCAGTTCCGGCTCCTTGACTACCGTTATATTTGCCGTTTCACCACTACCGCTTAAGGTAATAAGCTCACTGTCTGATGTACTCCATTCTATGGTATAGGAAGGGTCTCCTTCCTTCTCAATCTTAGCTGTAAGAGCTGTACTTTCCCCCATGGAAAGCTGTGTTTTTTCTCCGCTTATGGAAATACTTTTGACATGGGAGGAATTTTCCTCTCCACTTTCTTCACTGCCCTCTAAGGAAGAAAGATAAGTTATCATACTCAGAAGGGATCTGCCGTCTGTCGCAGAAGCACTCAGGGTAGGGTCACTAATCGTAGATTTATTTACCTGTTTATAGTTATCCTTGGAGGACACGGCTTCCTTTTTAGATGCAATCCATTCTACCGTATCCTGTAATACAGCCTCTGTCTCCTGTTTTTTTGCCGTATCTTCCTTAGCTACGTCTACCTCACTTTGGGATTTAATTTCATCACTAACATCTATTTTTTTATAATCAATACTTTCTTTTACTTTTATTTTTTCTTTTTCTGTAGGGTATCCATAGCCTTCCAATTCTTTGATTTCTACCATGGCTACCGTATAATCTCCCGGCTCTAAATCCTTGAGATAAATAATTCCGTCCTTATCCTCATCAATCTTATTATATTTTTTTTCTTTCCCATCAACAATGGCTACTTCAAAGGGAATACTGCTGATAAGCTTTCCGGACTTTTTATTGACAAATTTGATTTTTAAATCCTTTTGGACAGAGGTCATCTTCATGGATACCTGTATCTTACCTGATGCTTCCTCCTCCTTTTCTTCATATTCCTTTAACAGCTCTTCCTCTGCCTCAGGCTCAGTCGCCACAAGCATGGCTTTTCTAGCATCCGCTATTGCTACCAGCTTATCCCGTCCCGGAATTCCTACCGTCTGCAGTTGTTCTCCTACCGGTACCATGGCAGCAAGCTGCTCCTGCTTTCCTGATTTTTGTGTATAAGCAGTCAAAGTAATAATGGCTACCAAAATCACTATCAGACCGGCACATGCTACTATTTTATCTAAAGTAGAAAACTTTCTGAAAAATGATCCTATTTTTTCAAAAAAGATAAAGGGAGACTGCTCATCTTTGTCTTCCTTCTCCTCCTCATCTGAAAGATAGGTTAATTCTACTTCCTCTTCTTCTGATTCTTCCGTTTCTAATTCTTCCGGACTTTCCGATTCTTCATATTCCGAAAAATCTTTCTCCCTGATTTCTTCAAGTTCTTCAAACTCTTCCTTTACTTCTGTAATTTCTTCCAATTCCCCGACTCCAAGAAGATCGGTTATTTCCACTTCTATTTCTGTTATCTCTTCAAATTCTTCTGATTCGTATTCTTCTGCCTCGTATTTTTCCTCTTCCATGGTACTTGCCAAAACTTCTTCCAGCTCCAGCCGTTCCCATTCGGAAGTAAGATTCAGATCTATAATGGTAAGATCCTCGTCCCTTTCCAAAGCCTCTTCCTTATTCTCTTTTTTGAAAAATAACGCCATTCATTTCCTCCAAATAGATATCTCTTTATTTTCCCTCTTTTGTCTATAATCTCTTTATTATAGCATTATTCGTTTTTTGTTTCAACAATGGAAAAACAGCTCCTTGGGACAGGAGAAAATTGTCGATATAATTTTATTGTATTTTGTTTTTTTTAGTTAGAAAATATCCCAATGAAAGCGGTACTTATTTTAAATGCACTATTTTTAACTGTTATATTTCTTTTGCTGAAAGGAGGCTAAAATGTTATGATGTATATGCATTATTGTCCTAAATGTAAGAAAATTTTCACATTAAACGGCCATAAAACCCTATGTCCCAAATGTAATACTCCCATGAAGGAGCTGGATATTACCTATCTTAAATATCTGGCTTTATCCCCGGAAGAACGGAATTCCTACACTGAGCTACACATAATAAAGGAAAATACCTGCCAGGATACATAAAAATCCCAGCTTCATTCTTCTATTAAGCTTTTCCTTAAAAATAATATAACTAAGTACGGGAACCAATACATATCCCAAGGTTTCTGTAACAGGTACACTTAAATAGTCCAAGCCTCTATAGGCGATGATTGTAAGGATCATGGAAACAGCCAGCATACCATAACCGCTAATCACATAAGGGTTCAGATATTCTCTCAGACCTTTTGGATATTTTTTTTCAGCACCCAGCTTGAGCAAGACCTGGGAACAGGCTGCTATACTCACAGAAAATACAGCTATTATAAGATAAATATTATTCATGCTTATCTCCTCCATTCACAAGAATTGTTCCTACTATTACCAGTCCGATGGCAGCCCATTGTTTTCCTGTTATCTGTTCTCCAAAAATAATCCGGGCCCAGACAGCTGACCACAGAAGGGACATGGCTCTATTTGCATAAGCTACTGAAAGGGGAAAAATTTTTATCAGCTGTTGCCAGAAAATAGCATAAATTCCCAATAACAAAATATCCAAAAAGAAAAAAGTAATAAGCCACCAAAAATGCTCCCCCAAGGAAGCCAGCTTAGCCATTATCCCTGCTACGGTATAAATAACAATAATCAATTGCAGCTGTAATATATGTTTTAAATCTATTTTTTTCATATTTCTTATTTTTTTCTTATCTTTCTTAAGATTTTCTTTCTCCATTTGATTTTTTTCTCTATACAAGGTATACTAACTTAACTCAGGTATCCATGCAAGCATAAGTATGGAGAATGATTTCTTAATGATTTTTGGAGGTTATTTATGACAGTAAAAAAACGTAAAAAAAGTAAAAAAATAAATTATCATCTTCTGTTTTTTATTGTGGCTTTCCTTATTCTGATTTTTGCCATGATAAAAATTTTCCTTTGGAACAAGGGTGCAGACAGCGGTTATGATCCCAATGCTGCTGTAGAGGAATTGGAGCTTGAAACCATGGATCACATTCAGCCACTGGTGGCTTCCCGTATGGAAAATGCTGTTGATGACGGAATTAATTCTATTCTTTTTCTTGGCAATTCTCCTTTCGCAGATGATAAGGGAGAAACAGGACTGGCAAACTCTATTGCAAAAAAAATCAATGGCGTGGCCTATGACGGCTCCTTTGCAAACTCTTATCTTACGGTACTCCATAAGAGCTATCAGGATACTTATAAACCTGATGGTCTCAGTCTTTATCCTGTAGTCCAGGCTATTTGCTCCGGAGATTTTTCTTTGGTGGAGGAAGTGGCCGGTACTGTCTCCGAAACAGAAATCGCCACAGTGGAAATGTTAAAAAAACTGGATTATTCTACCATAGATATGCTAATGATTATGTATGATCTTTCTGATTATATTGCCGGAAGGCCTTTATATAATCCTAATGAAGATTCGGACTTATCCACCTGGGCCGGCTCCTTGAATGCTTCTCTTCAATTATTAGAGGAAACTTATCCTCATATCCGTGTTGTTTTTCTGTCTCCTCCCTCCTGCGGTCAGACAGTGGACGGTTTCTATATTGATGGCGATAAACAAAACTTAGGTAACGGAACCCTGGTTGATTATGTAAATTATGCAAATAGTGTTGCTTTAGGTAATGGTATTTCTTTCATTGATACCTACTACGGAATTATTCCCATTGATCGTAAGGATGAATTTTTAATAGATGAATATCATCTGAATGAAAAGGGGATTGATGCTATTTCTGATCGTATCGCCTATTATTTCAAGGCTGAATAATTTCATTGCAGCAGTACACATAATAAGATATATAAGTATAACAAAGCAGCCGGATGTTATTAGCATCCGGCCGTTTCATTTCTCTTATTTCTTTTTGTCTAAAAATTGCGGGGTGACATGCTTCACCTTGTTCATATTCTGATAATAATCCCTGGTAATAGACATGGCACTTTTTTTATGGTGAAACTCCTTTTTTCTACCGGTCAAAAAAGCGTCTATCTGACTTTTATTTCTTGCTTCTATCGCCTGAATGGAAGAACTTTTTTCAGTAACACTTGTTATCAGCTCCTGCAGCTCTTTAATTTCATTTTTATAATTATCTTTTTTACTTTCAAGTTCTTCTTTTATTCTCTGGTACAAAGCCTCAAAGCCATCATCCAGCTGATTAATTTCATCAATCAGCTTTAATTTTTCATCCATATTTTGATCTATGGCATCAAGATCAGGCTCAGATGCTTTTATCATTTCTGTTTGTTCCAGACTTTTTTCCTCTATCCTTTGCAAAACAGAAAGCTTTTTTTCCAAGCTATCCTTCAATATCCCTAAATAAGTATCAATCATACCTGTTGCTCTCCTTACTTACACGCATTACTTCCTTCCAGGTATCTCTTACTGATCTCAGATGGGTATTCACCTCTTCCAAAATTTCTGCATCCTTTTTAATATTAGCCTCTACCAATCTCTTAAGAAGGTATACATAAATACGTTCAAAATCCTCAGCTACCGGATATTTACGATCAAGATTAGCACGAAACTCCTCTATAATCTTTTGAACCTTAACAATATTCTTATGAGCCTTTTCCATATCATTCTGTTCAATACCCATAATGGCTATGTTACAAAACTTAATTGCTCCGTCGTACAGCATCAATGTCAGCTCAGCCGGTGACGCTGTTAAAATCTTACTATTGTTATATTGTGCATATGGATTTGTTAATGCCATAATACCGTGTCCCCCTTTATCCGAATCTCCGGAATTTTTCTTTTATAATATGTTACCATATCAGCTTGATTTTGTCATTCCTCTGTAACCTACTTTTAAAACAAAAAGTATTCAGAACCTGTTCAATTTCTTGAACAGGCTCTGAATTACTTTAAATCTTACATATTAAATAATCCTGCCACAGCACTGTCTTTTGCCTGTAAGCTTGCCAGTGCTGTTTCCATGGCTCCAAACTTCTTATAATAGCGGTCTTCGAAGGCAGTAATCTTTGCCTCTTCCTTTGCTATTCTATCCTTGTACTCATCATAATCCTTCTTCATCAAAAGATCATCATACAGTGTAAAGGAGCTGCTGTATTCTGTTCTCTTCATCATATCTCCAACCTTGGTATATAAGGCGTCAGCAAGACCGGTGAAGAAACTAACCACACTATCAGGATCCTTTGCAATTGCTGTTCTCAGCTTATCCTCGTTATTCATGGTATTAATATCATCTGAATCTCCATCAATATGATAAGCATTTCTTTCATTATCCGGGGAATTAAAATATCCCAGAGTATTAATACCAAAATCACTCAGATACATTTGTTTGCCATTCACACTGATTCCCTGAGACATAATTAACTTCATGGCTCCGGACACAGTATTTAAGGTATCATCCTTTCTTAAAATGGCCTGTTTGATCTTATCTTCCCACTTTTCAATTTCCTTTTCACTTAAGGCATCTCTTTCCTCATCAGTAAGAGGTTCATAACCTTTAGCGGAGTCTGCATTATATAATTTATCCATTTCATTAATAATGGCATTATACTCCTTCAGGAAATTCTTCACCATATCATAAATACCATCAGTATCCTGAGCTGTGGTCAAGGTAATTGTCTCGGTACTTTCTTTATTCACTGTAATGGTGAGTCCGTTGATATCAAAAGTATTATTTGCAGATTTAAAGGTAGCACCATTTAAAGTAATTTCAGCATCCTGTCCATCAATCTTATGAGCCTTAGCAACTCCTGTAGTCCCTGTTGCCTCATAATCAAGACCTAACTTGGCTAAACTGGAGGTTGTATCTGCTCCTACATCTCTCAGCTCAAAATTGGCAGCTGCTCCCGACTTGGCAGAGCTGATAAAAAATCTTCCATTGACAGTATCAAAGCTGGCATTTAATCCCTTATCCTTCAAAGCTTTTACAAAATCATCCACTGTAGCCCCTGCCTGAAGCGTAATAGTTTCTCTTGTTTGCTTGGTAGAATCTGTGGGATCACCTGTTACAAGATCAAATTTAAACTCCTGTCCGGAACTAACTACTCCCAGACTTTCTAAGGTTGTTGCTCCTGTTGCCGTAATCTCACCTCCGGTAAGATAACCTGACTTAGCCAGACTAACTACCTTCATCTGTTGAACACCGTCTACCGCATTAACCCCTGTAACTACACTGGCAATACTATCATCGCTCACCTTAGTAGCCTTTTTCATAAAATCACTTTTAAAACGAAGATTACTCAGTGACTTTGTATAAAAACCATAAACCTTGGCATTTAATTCTTTCCAGGCTTCCTGTTTCCATTCCAGCTTTGTCTGTTCCTTAACCAGCTTTTCTTTTTTTGCTGATTTTACTTTTACCAGATCCTTGATGATACTTTCAGTATCCATCCCGGAATTAATACCTGTCATTCTAATAGGCATAGCTTTTCCTCCTATCTTCTTTCATCCACCAAAAGACCTGCTATTTCCCAAACCTTTGCAATCATATCCAAGGTCTTTTCCGGTGGGAATTCTTTGATTACTTCCTTTGTCTCTTTATCCACAATCTTAATAGTAACTCTGTTTGTTTTTTCATGAATACCGAAAACAGCCTCTGAATTATATAAGGTCTTATTCAGATTATCTACTGCTCTCTTAATATTCTCGCTGGTGGCCTGCTGTTGTGCTGCCTGCTGGTTATCAGCACCCTCATTCCCCTGCTTAGCTTTCTGATTACCTTCCTGAGTCCTGGCAACTGCAATAGTGCCGTTATCAAGCTTCGGTGTTGCAACTTCCGATGCGGTTCCTTCCGCAACTTCTTTGCTGATTTTTTGGGTAGCAACAGGTCTTGTAACTGTCTGTGCCTGCACGCTAGAAATACTACTTAATGGTTCCATTCCCATAATGCTCACCTCCATGTGATCTCTTTCTTATGTTTCTATGTATTTTATCGGTTTTTCTAAGATAAATCTTAATATCCTCAACCCTATCAAAACAAGCTTTTTAAGGCTGACAGATTTTCTATCTGCATAGCATCCTTATTGGCTTCCTGAATCTGCAAGTATACTTCCTTTCGGTAAACAGGTACCTCCTTTGGAGCTTTAATTCCCAGCTTTACCTGATCTCCCTTAATCTCCAGGATGGTTATTTCCACATTATTGTTAATAACTAAAGCTTCATTTTTCTTTCGGGAAAGTGCCAGCATTTATTCACCCTCCTTTTTTAATTCCTGTAAAATATCATAAATATAGTATTTTACAGGATATTTTTCAGTGTTCACAATAATCTGTGCTGCCTTTTTGGTCTCTGCATTAATGATTATGGGAGCCTGCAGGTTTACACTCATTTTCTGCAAATCCTCAGGCACTCTTACTGTTACCAGTACTAATGCATCCTCTTCCTTCATCTCTCCCAAAGGAATCAGATAATCATCCTCAACCTCCGGATTATAGGTAGCCATTACCAGCAACGGATCCATCACCGGCAGAGCAAATTCTGTCTCCTGTAAAGATTGCATCCAGCGAATCGGGGCATCCTTCCCCTTTTCCTCATCATAAATAATGGCAAAATCTGTCATTTCCGGAAAACCGATAATTCCGGATGGAAAATGAATAATTTTACTTTCATCAATCTCAATTTCACCAAAAATCCTGGTCTTTACACGCATACACTTCCCCCACTATTTCTTAAATAAAATTCAGCAACGTATTTTGTAACACTTTACCGGTGGCCATTAACGCAGAGCTGTAAGTAAGCTCGGCACTGCTTAACTTAATCGCCACATCAGTAATATCAATATCCTCATTTTCAGATTTCAGCGTTTCAAAGTTAGTTTTCTGACTCATTAAACGGTTAGAAATCAATTCCAGCTTCTGTCCTCTGGTACCATTTTCTGTTACTGCGAAATTTAAAGTATCTAAATGACCCTGCATTTTTGAAATTCCGCGCTCAAATACCTTTTGTGTCTTTTCCTTTAAATATACCAGAGCTTTTTCAGCTGCCGCCAGATTCTTCTCCAATGCTTCCGTATCACCAGGCACTGTATTTTCTTCCAGCATCTTCTTTAATTTTTCTACCTGTTCTTCCATCTTAATGGTTTCTTCCATGGTATTAAGCATATCTTCCACATCCCGCCCAATATCATGTATAAAAACTTCATCTGCTGTAGTATTTACACGGATACTCTGATTCAATCCCACATCATAACTGATGGTCTGCTTATCTTCATCAGAAATCCCCAATAAATAATCTTCATTATAGAAAATATCTCTGCCATCCTGAGACTTGGTAGTACATCTGAAATAATGCTCCGGCCTTAAGTCTCCGTCTTTCCAATCTTCTTTATCATAGCTGATGCGGATTTCTCCTTCATTGTCAGCTGTATTGGGGTTATCCTTAATATTGGCAAGGGCACTGTATACATTCGAACCCAGTAAAAGCTCTCCTGTTTCTTTTACCATAATAATCTTATTTTCATTTCCCGGCTCGGAAATTTTAGCATAAGGGTTATCCGCACCATAAATAGATGCCACTTCATATGTCAGACCATTGATGACATTTACTGCATCATCATATCCCGGTTCTGTTACTGTCTGCCCCTGGGCATCTGTAACCTGTCTGTTCGGATTCCAAATCTGAATATTAGGAATACCCTGAGCTCCTGCTGCAGCCTGGTCATCATAAAACAGATCCTTATACGCTAATCGAATTCTGTAAACCTCATTCTGGCTTACCTCCTGTTCCACCGTAATCGGGGAACCATCAGCCTCTTTGAAGTTTGTTTTATTGATATCTAGAATATCTGAGGTTTCTACATAGGTAATACTGTCAATTTTCGAAGCATCCAGCTGCTCTGTAATATTATATTTCTGTTCAACATTTTCTGTAAATGTTAAAGGTGTATCGGTGCGGTAACCTGTAAAAACATAGCGACCTGCATAATCAGAGTTACCGGTTGCATAAACCTCATTACGAAGTTCCTCTAAGGCTGTTAAAATGATCTTTCTGTCTTCCAGCTTTAAGTCTTCATTGCTTCCCTTTACACATTTGTCATACATATCAGTGATTACATCATTCATAGATGTTAAAGCACTTTCTGTTACCTGTAACCAGCTTTCCGCATCAGGTGCATTTCTCTCATAATACTGAGTAATCTGATTAACATTCGTTCTAAGACGCAGAGATCTGATGGCAATAATGGGATCATCTGAAGGTCTGTTAATCTTTTTTTCTGTGGACATCTGCTGGCTCAGCTGATCCTGCAGTAATTTATTTGTATTAATATTCCTTAAGGAATTATTCTGTATTACTTTTGTTGTAATTCTCATATTTTATACCCTTTCCTCGAAGAACTTATCCGTTCATTGTAAGAAACCTTCTTCCCTTTTATTCTTATACACCTGTTTCCAAAATCAGGCGGTCATAGATTTCCGTGAAACACTGAACCATTCTGGAGGCCAAATTATATGCATTCTGATATTTTACCAGGCTTACTGCCTCTTCATCCGTATCCACACCTGAAATGGAAAGACGCTGATTATCAATAGAGTTTCCTATGTTACTGAAATTGTTATAAAATGTATTGGCATTATTGGCATTTAATGCAATATCAGAAAGAATACATGTTAAGAATTCTCCTGCATTAGCCCCTCTGAAGCTTAAAATCTTTTTATCATTTACCATAGCCTTCAGCTTCTCTATATTTTTATACTCATCTACTCCTGCATCAGGATCAGACTTTGTTGCCAACAAGTCAGGATCATCAATTAATGCTTTTAAAATACTGAAATTTTCTGCAGTAAGACGATAGTAGCTGTCATCTTTCATTCCGATCGTCTGATTATTAGGATC
>JAFYWD010000099.1 GCA_017558205.1 Lachnospiraceae bacterium
ATTACGGAAAACACCTGTCTGATAAATACTTCCGTAAATACCTGATATTGACAATAATATTAGAAGCAAGCATCCCAGAGACAGGAACCAAAAGGTGGTTTGAAATACCCGTTTCATATCCTTCCCCTTGCAGGCCCAAATAAAAACAATCCAACGTAAAATTTCATTTCTTCCCGTAGCTTGATAGGAAAGAAAGCCAATGATACCAAAGACCAAAAGAAACAGCCATTCTCTTTTGGAATGCCTGATGGTAAGAAGGCTTATTCCAAACAGAAGAAAGGTCAGTCGAAACCATAATCCTTCGTACTGAATAATGTATTCACTCTTTTCCACTATTACAATGGTCAGCTCCACCAGCAATGCCAGCCAGAACGTAAGCTGTGAAATTATATAAAAAAGCTGATTCCATTGTTTTATTTTTTCATCTATCTGTTTCATTTCTTCTATTTACCCAATCCTGTGACTCGTTTAATGCCTCTTTTTATTTTTCTTACCACTTTTTTTATCTTCATCTTTATTTTAATCAGCTTTATCCTTTGAGCAGGAATGTGAGGCATAATCAGATATTCATATTCTTTTTGATGTTCCTGTAAATACTGAGGATAGGTTTCATCAATGGGAACACATTGAAAACAGGCATCTCTTCCAAAAATATCCTGTCCTGTCATAATACGGTCCACTACCTGGGCCAGAATTTCTTCTTCGTTATATTCCTGATGAGCTGCTGCCACTACCTTTTCACCGATACGTTTGGCAAGATTCTTTTCTCCCATGCCGCCCATATAACCGAAATGCCAGCCACCGTCAGTAACTCTTACTCCGTTTTCCTTTGCTTTTTTATCCCGCAAATCAAAAAAGCCTCTGCCGTTAAGACTTCCGTAATAAAACACCTTGGTTCCCAGCCACTGAGGCTTATCTATTCCTTCAAACTCTCCGCTGTTGGATAACAGCTTACCGCTGACCTCTTCTGCATTTAAAAAGCAATAAAACATCCTTTGGGCCAGATGATAAATTTTTCCCATCTCCATCCCCGAAAAAAGCTGCTGAAAAATATCCGGATTGGGAATTTCATCTACATCACTGAAAATACAGATATCATCCGGCTTGCAGTTTTCAATTCCTAACAGCAAATGATCCTTCTGATACTGATCCATATCATGGGTAGGAAGCCCCTTCGGACAGTCATCTACTACCACATGAATAATCTTATCCTTCCATTTTTCAAATAAGTGCATATTTTCTTTAAAATACAAAGGCTTAGGTTCCCCCGAAAAGGTAACCGTAGCTTCCTCCAGAACAAACTTGTCCACATAAGGATCCAGTATCTCCAGACGTAATTTTAAAATATCTATTTCATTAAAAAAGGGAAAGCAATCATAAATCATTGTGATATACCTCAAGCCTGTATTTTACTATTTTCTGAAATATCTCCAAAAGAGCAGGGGACGAAGGACATTTTTAATGCCTTTCCATACTTCCTTCCAAGGATTTTTAAATACCGGGTAGGCAGCATTGGCTCCCCACCATTTATGGAAGGCAAAGGGAGTAATTCCCTGAACCTCAGGAATGGGATGCTCATGGGCAAAGTATTTTGCCACTTCAATAGGAGCCCAGCGTAATCCTGCTTCTTCCATCTCATTCTTATGCTTGCAGCAAAGAAAGGTATCTTCATTAAAAAAACCGTCTTCCATAACTTCCCACTTAAAATTGGCCTTTTTCGGAAATTCCATCAGTCTTTTGCTTCTGATGGATACACTGTTTCCCACTCTGCAAATCTGTCCCTTGGAATCCCTGTAGGAGATAACATCTTCCCTATAAGGCCAGGGAGAACCTATATAATCATACTCAAGAAATTTATCCTGCCACATTTCAGGATGTACAATATAACCATCCGCATGGACAATCATGGCATATTTTGTAGGTATATGGTCTGCCAGCTCGTATACCATCTTATAATTAAAACAATCGATGTCTGTTAATTTATCAGTTTTAGAAAAGGTAATCTCCTTTGGAAGGCACAGAGGCCGTCTATGGGAAATAAATACTGCTGCTCCAAATTCAATTCCCCGCATGCTATATTTCATTGCCTTTACGGTTTCCACCATATTGACGCTGGTCATGGCAACCA
>JAFYWD010000100.1 GCA_017558205.1 Lachnospiraceae bacterium
CACCAACTTAACGGCAGCAGAAAGGATTTTTGATATTTTGGATACGGAGCCTGAAATCAAGGATGGAAAAGAGGTAGAGGAGCTTCCTGAGATTTTGGGAGAGGTTACCTTTTCGGGAGTAAGCTTTACCTATGATAAGGGTACACCTGCAGAGACAAAGGTATTATCTGACGTAAGCTTTCAGGTAAAGCCGGGAGAAACCATTGCACTGGTAGGGCCTACCGGAGCAGGGAAGACTACCATTGTGAATCTGATCAGTCGTTTTTATGACATTGAAGAGGGAAAAATAGAAATTGATGGCCATGATATTACGAAAATTACCCTGGAAAGTCTGAGAAAGCAAATGGGAGTAATGACCCAGGATAATTTTATTTTTCATGGAACCATAAAGGACAATATTCTTTATGGTAAGCTGGATGCCACCGAAGAGGAAATCATCCGGGCAGCAAAGGCAGTTAATGCCCATGATTTTATTATGGAAACAGAGAAGGGCTATGATACAGAATTAAAGGAGCAGGGAGCAGGACTTTCCATAGGCCAGCGACAGCTGATCGCCTTTGCCAGAACCATGATTTCCATGCCTAAGATTTTGATTCTGGATGAAGCTACCTCCAGTATCGATACTCATACGGAGATTTTAGTACAAAAGGGAATTGAGGAATTATTAAAGAACAGAACCAGCTTTGTGATTGCCCATCGTCTTTCTACCATTCAAAAGGCAGACCGAATTTTTGTTATTGATGAGGGGGGAATTGTGGAGCAGGGAAGTCCCGGACAGCTAATGGAAAAAAAGGGAGCCTATTATAAGCTTTATATGGCACAGTTTGGAGATCTTGGAATAAATATAGAATAAGAAGGGTGGTAACTATATAGTTACCGAAGAAATGATAAAGGAACTCCTTACAATGAAAAGAGGGATCAGGGAAAAAATAATAGGAAAGCTTCTTTTTCTTACTAATGGTGCCATGCTGGGAATTATATTAGGGTTGCTGGTTCAAAATTGTGGGCAGCAGTGGTCGGTAAATGCATCAGGTCTTGCAGAAAAGACAGAAGCCGTAACCGGGACATCTGCCTCAGCTAACGTAATTAATCAATCAGAGAAGGAGGAGGAGAATATCTGTTATCTTACCTTTGATGACGGTCCTAGCAGTAATACGGTAAAAATACTGGATATTCTAAAGGAATATAATGCCAAGGCCACCTTTTTTGTCATCGGAAATTCTCTTACTGAGGAAAATAGGGAAATTGTTGAGAGAATGATAAAGGAGGGACATAGTATCGGTCTTCATGCCAATAATCATAATTATAGTAAGTTTTATGAGAATGAAAACAGCTGTCTGAAGGATTGGGAGCTGTTAGAGAACAGGCTAAAGAAGGAATACGGAATCAAAACCAGACTGTTTCGGTTTCCCGGTGGCAGTGCCTGCCATTATATGAAGGGAAACGTGAAGGAACATATTGCAGCCATGCATGAAAAGGGCATGGTCTGTTTTGACTGGAATGTATCGGGAGAGGATTCCGTGGGAAGTCCCACACCTGCTTTTATTTATCAAAATGTATTACAGGGAGCCCTTAAGTACCATACCCCGGTGGTATTACTTCACGATTCTTCCATTGCAGATGCTACGGTGGAAGCACTGAAGGATATTTTGGGAGAGCTTAGCAGTCGGGGTTACCGGTTTGAGACTTTGGAAAACAGAAAAGAGTATATTTTCAGGAGCAGCAGGGAATAAAGCTACTGACAGAATAAAGGAGAGTGCAGAATGATAAAAGCAATTTTCTTTGATATTGACGGCACACTGGTTTCTCATGAAACAAAGAGGGTACCGGAGAGTGCCAAGGAAGCAGTAAGAAAATTAAGAGAAAAGGGAATTAAGGTATTTACCTGTTCCGGACGACATGTGGCTGAATTTAAGAATCTGCCCCTGGAAGGGATGGAGTTTGACGGCTATATTTTACTTAACGGACAGATGTATCTGGATGAAAACAGAAACTATCTGGGAGGACAGAGCTTCACTAAGGAAGCTACAGACTCTCTTGTAGAAATTTTTGAAAAAGGGCAGGAGCCTTTGGTACTGGTAAACGATCAGGGACATTATATTAATTTTGTTTCCCAAAAGGTAATTACTGCCTTACGTGAGGTATCCACCCCAATCCCTGTTATTAGAGAATATCAGGGGGAGGAGCTTTTTCAGGCCACCGCTTTTTATACCATGGAAGAAGAGGAAATATTGGAAAAGCATTTACACAAGGATTTGAAGCCGGCACGCTGGAGCAATAAGGGTGTGGATATCATTTCTGCCTACGGAGGGAAGGCCTCCGGAATGAGATTTTTTATGGAGCGGCTGCAAATAAAGCAGGAGGAGACCATGGCCTTCGGAGATGCCCACAATGATCTGGATATGATTGCTTATGCCGGTGTGGGAGTAGTAATGGGAAACGGATGCAAGGAATTAAAGGAAATTGGGGATTATATTACGGACAGTGTGGAAAATGATGGAGTCGTAAAGGCTTTGAAGCACTTTCGGTTATTATGATTAAGTTGCCCGATAAATGGGTATTTAGATTACAATGTGATACCGGCTTAAAAGCCTATATAGTAGTCTATGGTTGTACAATATATACAAATCAACATCGGGGCGTTTTCACTTAACTAAAAACGCAGCGGTACTAATGTCCTAAAAGACAGGACATAAGGACCGGCGTTTTTAGAAACCCTCTTTATGAATTGTATATATTGTACAAAGGTA
>JAFYWD010000101.1 GCA_017558205.1 Lachnospiraceae bacterium
AACAGTTCAGCCATGACCAATCACTTTGCTGATTGGTCATGTGAGAAAATGTAAATACAGAGAAAGCAGCACCCGGCTCGCTGAAAGCGACTTTGAATCCGGGTGCTGCATGTAACAGGAAGCCAAAGGCTGAACTGTTACTATTCTTTATCTATACGCTCTTATACTGCCACACCAGATTCAGAAAAAAGGAGGCACAAATTGCCAATAATATCAGCCCACTGACTACTGCTTTATAAATGATCAGCTGAGTATCAAAAATAGCCATACCAACCAGGCCGATCATCACCAGATTGATTAGGTAAATTTTCCCTACTTTTTTGCAAAAAACTATCATTTTTGCTATACAAAGCTGTTTTAAATCTACCGGGATATAACAGTATTTTTTCAATAACTTTTCCTGCTTCCCCTGTTCTCTTTCATATAACAGTGGGTTGTAATATAGCGAAAAAACAAATAAAAAGGATAGCAGGTAGCCACTAATAAACATAGGTATCATATCTTCTTCATCCATAATTGCTCCTGCCAATATTCCCATAAATACAAATAAATAAAAGAGTATTTCTGTTCCTTGTGCCATTTTCTTTACACGTTTGCAACGTTCTTTTTCTTCTTTCCTACATAAATCCTTAATTTTTACTAAGTCTTCTCTTTTCACTTTCCTATTCCTTCTTTTGCTATATAACCTCAGGGTCAAAAGCCATTTCATTGATTTTTCCTTGTATATATTGTACAGCTAAATATTACTGTAAAGGCTTTTGCCCCTGACATCCTAAATATTTTCCTTTAGCTCTATTTTTCCCTCTTTGATTTCCAAAAGATAATCGGCTACCTCCCCGATCTCTTCCGAAAGATGGGTTGAAAAAATTATGGTCAAATTTTCCTCCACCAGCTGTCGCAACAACTGATAAAACTCTGTCCGAAAGACAGGATCAAGTCCGGCGGTGGGTTCATCCAACAGTATTATTTTCGGCGAATGGGACAGGGCAAAGGCCAGCTGAAATCTTACCTTATTCCCCTTAGATAAGGCTCCTATTTTACTATTAGGATTGACTCCAAATTCTTTCAGTCTTTGTTGATAAACTTCTCTGTCCCAGTTTTTATAAAAGGAAGAATACTGCTCCTCATTTTCTATGGGACTAAGCTCTGAAAAAAAGCTATTCTCCTCCGATACGACACCTACTTGTTGGAGAATGGCTACCCTATCCTCAGGCATGTTCTTCCCTAAAATCTTCCTTTCCCCAAATGCAGACTTTTCTCTTCCAAGCAGCATTCTTAAAAAGGTAGTCTTTCCGGCTCCGTTCAAACCTTTGATACAAATAATATAGCCTCGGGGAATTTTTAAGTTCACAGGGTATAACTGAAATCCCCTTTTTTTCACTCCCGCCTCTTTTAATTCAATACAATACTCTTCCATGCTTAATCCTTCCCTCCTTCCTCATATAAAATCTCAATCATGGAAAGGATTTCCTTTAAATCCATTCCTGCGTTCCGACTTTCCTTTAAAAGCTCCAGATACCGTTCTTCCAGATAACTCCTTTGCTTCTCCTTTAAAAAATCGTTATTCTGCCTGCAGACATAAAAGCCCTTTCCCGGAACAGAGACAATCACCCCTTCTTTTTCCAGTTCTTCATAGGCTCTCTTGGTAGTGATGACACTGACCTGAAGCTCCCTGGCAAGAGTTCTGATGGAAGGAAGGGAATCATTTTCCTTTAGTGTCCCGGAAACTACCTGATCCCTGATCTGGTGCAAAATCTGTTCATATATGGGTAAGGATGAATTAGAGGTAATAATAATTTTCATACTTTCTTTAAAAAATTCTCTTTGGAATTTCTTTCTCCTATCACAACCGTTGATATAAATTTAATCAAAGGGCTTTTGGCCCTGACATTATATAATGTTTCTTAAATTTTAAACGGCTTCAGCTCTCTGCTGAAATCGTAATCTGCATAATAGGAAACAACATGTTTCCCATATTTTCTCAGGTAGTAAATATCAGAAGATAATAATAAAAGTGCAAAACAACAATAGAGTGCCCAATATACCGGCTCCATACTCCTTGGTAATAACAGTGCCCAGATACAAACAGTAAATTTACCCAATCCTAAAAGCACTAACAGGTCAGCCACTCCTTCTTTCGTGGTCTTTAAAAAAGAATAATATTGGTCGGTATGCGTTATGGAAAAGATTGCGATAAATAATATGACAGGCTTCCACCAATAAAGCCGTGTAACCGTTATATCTATATAATATGTTGTCAGCAGAAGATACATAGTGGCGAAAAATGTATGAATCACTGCCTCCAGAAAACAGGACCACCAAAACTGTCCGCCCACCATCTTTCTTCTGGCAGCTGCATCTACCGGCAGAAAATAAAAGACATCCGGAAGCCGAAGAACTGTATCTTGCTTTTTATTGACCATAGCCGAATACATGACAGCATATCCCAATAAACCACCGATAGATTCTGTTAACTGAAACATGAGGATACTAATTGCCATAACAGTTCCCCAGATAAGCAACAGATATTTCTTATCTCTTGCTAATTTTTTCCATAGTAATAGTTCCATTCTCTTTTTCCCCCTTTGCCAGGTAGTACATTAGTTGCCTCAGGTTCGGTGTCTCAATTTGATATTCCTTTAACTTCTCTGAATTCCATGGAAGAATCAAAGCACTTCCTCCAAAGGCTCCCTCCTCCCGGCTGATTACCTTATCCTTTGGTAGGTTTCTTAATTGATAATTTTCTCCCTTTACTAAAAGAAAGCTTTCCTGAAGTCTCTCTCTGTCTTTACAAAAAAGTAATTCTCCATTTTTTAAATAAGAAATATAATCTGCTTTCTTATCTAAATCCTCTGTCAAATGAGACGAAATCAATATGGTTGCTCCTCTTTCCAGCTCTATGCTACAAATTTCCCAAAAACGTTTCCTAAATTCCTCATCCAGATTAGCAGTAGGTTCATCCATCAGATATATTGTAGGATGATGAGAGAGTGCAAAAGCAAACTGAAGCCTGATTTTCATTCCTTCTGACAGCTTCTTAATCTTCTGCTTGAAAGAAAGTCCAAATTCTTCTGTATATTTTTTATATTCTTCCATAGAAAAACCGGTATAGCAAAAACCATAGCCTTTTCCCAGTCCTTCTACCGTCAGATAGTCCTCATACAGACATTCTTCCATGACAATTCCCAGATTATTTTTTACCTCTTTTTCCCGATTTTCTAAATCCTTCCCCTCAAGTCTTACACTTCCGGCATCCAAACCATACAGCCCCATCATCGTCTTTAACAATGTGGTCTTTCCTGCCCCATTTTCTCCAATCAAACCACAAATATAACCGGAGGGAATCTGCAGATTGATATTCTTTAATTCAAAGCTTCCCAGCTTCTTATTCAACTCTGTCACTTCTATACTCATGTGTTTTCTCCTGCCCCTTAAAGTAAACAACCGTACATATACTGTATATACAAATATATACAGTATATGTACGGTATTGTCAATAAATATTTTGATTTTTATAAAAGCTTTTATAACAGTTAAGCCTCGTACTTTCTATTACAAACTATTTAATCAGTCTTTCCACTTCCTCCCGGTCAGGCATTACCTTTAAGGCACCCTTTCTGGTGGTTACTATGGATGCTGCTCCATTGGCAAAACGAAGCATCTCTCGTAGTTTTTCTTCTGTCAGGGATTCCAGACCATATTCACAGATGAAATGAAGAATACAGCCTCCAAAGGTATCTCCTGCGCCTGTGGTTTCTATGGTATTTTTTTGTAAAAAGGCAGGCTCTTCATACATCTGTCCTTTATAATACGCCCGGCTTCCTTCTTTTCCCATGGATACTAAAATCAGGGGAATGGAGAATCTCTCCTGGATCCACTGAACTCCTTTGGTATAATCTTCTTCTCCGGTGAGCCACTGAATCTCATTATCAGAAATCTTCAAAATATCACAATAGCCTAAACCATATAGAACCTGTTGTCTGGCATTCTCCAGACTATCCCACAAGGGAGGACGAAGATTAGGATCAAAGGAAATCACAGCTCCTGCTTTTTTTGCCATATCCAGAGCTTTCTTGGTGGCTTCCCTTACTCCCTCATGGGTCATGGATAAGGTTCCAAAATGAAAGATTTCTGAATCCCTGATTGCCTCCTCCGGAATTTCCTCCTGTAGTAAGCACATATCTGCTCCGGGATTACGGTAAAAGGAAAAATCACGATCTCCGTCCGGCAGCTTATGAACCAGAGCCAAGGTAGTGGGAATTTCCTTATCCAGGAATAAATAGTCTGTATCTATCCCTATGTTTTCCAACACAGCCTTCAGTTCCTTCCCAAAGGAATCCTCTCCTACTTTTCCGATAAAAGCAGTTTTTCTTCCTAATTTTGCCAGCATGGCAAGAAGGTTACAGGGAGCTCCTCCCGGATTTGCCTCAAATAACAGATTTCCCTGTTCACTGATTCCGCTTTGTATAAAATCTATGAGCAATTCTCCTAAGGCAATAACATCATATTTTTTCATCTACTCTTCCCCTATTTTGCTTCCTTTTCTGTTCCTGTATTTTCTCTGATAATCAATCAGCAATGTGATTGTTCCTTGAAAAACTGTTACTGTTTTTTATTCCAATCTGCCACTGAATTCTTTCCTTCGGCTTAATTTACTCTCACCAATAATTTCTCCTATTCCTTTCAGCAGCTACTTTCATTACAGCCGAAAAAGATTACTTAAAAGTCCCCTTCCGATGGAAGCACCTACATTTCCTCCCAGCTTTTTCCCGAATTTTCCGCCTACAGATTCTCCCAGCTGATTGCCGATTTCTCTTCCGATGGTTCCGGTTGCTGCACTGGCTACACGCTTAATGGCAGTATTTCTTCTCTTTTCTCTGGCCTTTTCTTCTTTTTCTTCTGCTTTTCTTGCTGCTTCCAGCTTCTTTTGCTCTTCTCTTTCCCTGGCAGCCCGTTGCTTTTCCAGCTCTCTTTCTTCTGCCGCCTGACGTTTTTGCTCCTCTTTTTCCATTTCCTTTTGTTTCCTGAGGGCTTCTTTTTCCTCTGCCTGCTGTTTTCTGAGAGCTTCTTTCTCCTCTTCCTTCTGTTTCCTAAGAGCCTCTTTTTCCTCTGCCTGCTGTTGCTTCAGGGCAGCTTCCTCTTCCTCCTCCTGTACCACTCTTTTTACCAAAATCTCATAGGCAGATTCTCTGTCCAGCTCCTGAGTATATTTAGGATACAGGATATGATTCAGAATTTCATCCTTTCGGATTTCCTCCTCCAATACTTCCATCCTGCTCTGGGGCGGAAGAATTTTACATCTTTGTACTATGGTAGGGATTCCTTCTTCATCCAGTACGGATACCAGGGCTTCTCCTATGCCTAATGAGGTAATGGCTTCCAGGGTGTCAAACTCCGGATTTTCGCGAAATGCCATGGCTGCCGCCTTAGCCGCCTTTTGTTCTGCCGGAGTATAGGCTCTTAAGGCATGCTGCACTTTACATCCCAGCTGTCCCAGAATCCCCTCCGGAATATCCTTGGGATTTTGGGTAATAAAATAAATCCCTACTCCCTTGGAACGTATCAGCTTTACTACCTGCTCAATTTTTGTAAGAAGGGACTTAGGTGCCGTATCAAATAATAAATGTGACTCATCAAAGAAAAATACCATTCTTGGCTTTTTACTGTCTCCCACCTCCGGTAAGGCTTCAAATAATTCCGACATCAACCAGAGCATAAAGGTGGAGTACATGGTAGGATTATTAATCAGCTTTCTGCAATCGAGAAGCTGGATGCTTCCCTTTCCTTCATAGTCGGTTCTGAGCCAGTCCCTGATATCCAGGGCTGCTTCACCAAAAAACTCATTCCCTCCCTCTGACTCCAGGGCAATGACTGCTCGGAGAATAGCTGTAAGGCTTTGCTTTGCCATATTTCCGTATTCTAACGCATACTCTTTATTATTGTCTGCCACATACTGGATCATGGATTTTAAATCCTTGGTATCTAAAAGAAGAAGTCCTTCATCATCTGCGATTTTAAATAAAACAGTCAGGATATCACTTTGAGTTTCATTTAACTCTAAAATTCTTGCTAATAATAAGGGTCCCATTTCTGAAATGGTAGTTCTTAAGGGAAGTCCCTGTTCCTTATAAATATCCCAAAAGGTAACTGGATAAGAGGAAAATTCAAAACCTTCCTGAAAAAGTCCCAGCTCCTCAGCCCTCTTTGCTGCCACACCCATTTCTTCTCCGGGACAGCACAAGCCTGCCAAATCTCCTTTTACATCTGCCATAAAAACAGGAACTCCCATGCTACTGAAGGATTCTGCCATTACCTTTAGGGTTACGGTTTTCCCTGTTCCCGTTGCTCCGGCAATCATTCCATGGCGGTTTGCCATCTTAGGATATAAAAATACTTTTTCCTTTTTGGTGTTTCCAAGCCAAATTTTTTCCTGATAAAACATCTGCTTTTCTCCCTTCCTCTAAAAACATGAATAAAAAAATAATTATTTGACTATTCTTCTAAAAATAGAAATTATTTGCTACACTTACTATAACATAAAATGATATCTACCGTTTTTTACTTTGAGGTTTTTATGATTGCTTTGTTTTTTATAATATTAATTCTGTTTATCATACTGCTTGTGATTTTGGGTATTTCTTATTACGCCTTTCGGATTACCTTCCTGGCTCCTCCCCATTTAGATGAAAATCACTACTTCGTACCGGAGGGACCTCAGTATGAGGCTTTAATGGAAGAAATCAAATTATCCGTAAAACGTATGGCTGTACGGAAATACGAATCTGTTACCATTACCTCCTATGATGGTACAAGGCTTTTTGCCCGATATTTTCATATGGATGCTCATGCCCCTTTGCAGATTCTTTTTCACGGCTACAAAAGCAGCTCTCTGCTAGACTGCAGCGGTGGTACTTACTTTTCCCATTTACTGAAGCATAATACCCTTGTGGTTGATCAGCGCTCCCACGGAGCCAGTGAAGGAACGGTAATTACCTTTGGCATTAAGGAACGAAGAGACTGTCTTGCCTGGATTCAATATGGTATTTCCCGACTGGGAAAAGATGTTCCCATTATTCTTTCCGGACTTTCCATGGGTGCCTCTACCGTTTTAATGGCTGCTGATCTTCCTCTTCCGTCTAACGTGAAGGGAATTATTGCCGACTGCCCCTATACCTCACCTAAAGAAATCATTTTAAAAGTAGGAAAGGAACGGGGCTTTCCTCCCTTTTTAATGTATCCCTTCCTTCGTTTGGGAGCTACTGTTTTCGGACACTTTAATCTGGAAGAAAGCAGTGCCATTACAGCCATCAAAAATACCCGGCTGCCTATTCTGATCTTCCATGGGGAGGAGGATAACTTTGTTCCCTGTGAAATGAGCCGGAGAATGAGTCTGGAAGGTAAGGAGCATATTACTCTTGTTACCATTCCCGGTGCCGGACACGGCTTATCCTATCTGGTGGATCCGGACCTTTACGAATACAGCATTAAAAAATTTTTATCAGAGCTTTCTATTCCATTCCCAGAGTCTGTCTGACAGCCTTCAGTCTGGCATAATATTCTGCATAAAAATCTTCGCTGATAAAGGGCGTCTGATAAAAGGTTTTCAGTACGTAAAGTACTAAAACCTTTTTTTGTTCCTCCGGTATGTCTTCCAGCGCCTGTTCACATCCCTTTAAAAAGTTATGCCAGCTTACAATATATTTTTCATAGGCTGCGATATGATCTATCTGCAGCCATTTTTTCACCTTAATCTTACTTTTATCTTTTTTCTTACATTCATGGATTTGCAGAAAATAACGGAAGCCTTCTTCTTCATAGATCCTTCCTAATGGAAACAGACGGCAGATTCCCGGACGATAGGGATGAATACTGCATCTTCCCTCTTCATTTAAAAAGGCACAGGCCTCCTCTTTTTCTGATAATTTCAAATTAGGCAGCACCATACCATCTACCACATTTAATTCTATATATTTTTCCAGCAAAGCTTCAAAGCTTATTTTTTTATGATAAGTAATTCTCCAAAGATCCATTGGGTCTAAAATAATAGAGCTTCCCATTCCTTTACAGCAGTCAGAGCAGCCCACACAATCATGACAGTCTGCTTTGACCATATCGTTGGCTCCATAGAGTTTTCCATCTGAAATTTCCTTTAAATCTATTTCCCTTTTCATCTTTATCCTCTTCTTTCCTGCTTATATTTCCATCTGCCTTAACAGAGCCTTTCTCTCTTTCCAGTCAGGCATTACCTCTGCTATCACCTGATAAAAATCAGGGGAATGATTAGCGTATACAAAATGAGCCAGCTCATGAACAACCACATATTCTATGGCTTTCATGGGTGCCCCTAAAAGAGCCCTATTTAAAATGATTTTTTCCTTAGTTACATGGCAGGTACCCCACCTGCTTTTCATTTTTCTCACTTGTATTGTAGGATAAGGAATCTCATACCTGTTATTGATTAAGGGATGCCATACCCGGCAAACCTGCTCAAAAACATCTTCTCCGTAAAACAGTGTCAGCTGTTCCTGAAGGGTCTGCTTTTTTTCTTCATATTCCTTCCGTATCTTTACAATCTTTTCTTCCTTGGAAAGCACAAAATTATCAAGATAGTCTTCCGAAACCTTTCCGGGAGAAGAAACCGTAACCTGGCCCTCTCTGCTGATTCTCATATTAATATTTTTTACCTTTTTTCTGAGCAAGGTATAGGAAATTAAAAGCTCTTTTCCCTGTATCCATCTTTCTTCTTTATATTCTTTCATATTCCAATTTTTTTATCTCATAACTGTTCAGCAGTTTCATGTTTGCCTCATCTCACACTATCAGGCCAATAAACTTATTTCGCTGTCTTTTATGTAGCTAACCTTTTTTATTCTTCCTTTCTATCATATCATCTTCGAGCCAAATTTAAAATCTATCCTTTCCAAGTGTTACGGTATTTTCTAATCTTTGGCTGTATTGGATGTTTATGATTAAAATATAAGAAAAATATCCAATTCTCCTTCCGCTAATCTATATATATCCGCTTATAAATATGAACTAAGAATGAAATTGGAGCAAATCATAACTGATTAAGAAATAATGC
>JAFYWD010000102.1 GCA_017558205.1 Lachnospiraceae bacterium
CCCAAATAAACCCATCTTCACTAAAAAAATAATTGGAAATCTATTTAAGTCAACAAATTACATCAACTTACATACCTAACTTGCTTTTCTTAAAGAGGGTCCTGAAATTATGTAAGATTTAGATCTCTAGAAATCTGCACCACCCCTGTTGAAAAGCATCATCTGGGTCAAACTCTGTCTCTTCCTCTTCAACAATTAAGAAAATAGAGAAATAAAGATGTTTAATCCATCCTCTATCTATGCAGATTTCTTAAGATACATGGTAGCCAACTTCACAATTCCCAAAAAGCTTCGCTTCTTATACTAAACTTTTTGTTCTTATACTAAACTTCCTCAGAGGCTCCTGCTATGTCTTCAGTCTGAAGTCAGTGCCAACAGTGTAACAGTGGCTCACATTTTCCTCCTGAATTATTTCTTTTTTAGTTGTTTTTCATAAAATTTATTAATTAGATCTCTAATGTATAGTCCTATTTCCCTTTTATGGACATATTCCAGTTTATGGATGTCCCTTTCAAATTGTAGCACCCAAAACTGTTGTCTATGATTTGAATTTTTATGTTTAATATTTACTAATTAAAATTCTCAACACTTCCCTTCCCATAGATTCATTCCAGTTGCCATACCACACCATTCTCTTTGAATCCAACTTTTAAGAGAGGCCCGAGGTTTAACTGGAAACATGAGGCAAGATATGGATACTTAAAACCATATCTTTCATTAAGAATAGTTTTTAAAAAGTCAACAATAGTTTCAATTCCAATGTTAGAATTATACAACAAAGGCAGTTATGGAATAGCAGTTCAGGCATGCTGGAAGAAGATAAATGTTTCATAATATATTACATATTTATATGATTACATTTCATAAGTGTATTAGTATTGTATATCACAAGTATCACATATCACACTTGCAGCATCTCAGGTGTTGGCCTACTGTACAACTATTCATGTCTTGCACACACTAAGAGACAAGTGCAAGGAGAAAGGGTGGGAACAGGCAACTGAAGTCCCATCTTGTGCAGCTACTTCTGTCTGAATGAGGGGCCCTAAAGAGAGGATGTTTGGAAAATCAGAAACCTTTTTTAGTCACTAAAACTTTTGAACCCTCTTCCTTGTCACTGCCAGGAGAGATCCTGGACTCTTCCTTGGTCTGTAATTTAGGAAGGCTCCCATCTTTTCATTCTTCGCTTACAATCTGGCTTTGTTCTGATCTTCCGGCAATCTCACAGGGTTTGTCTGTGAGTGACGCGAAGAAATAAGGCCCAGGCATTGTGTGCAGTGCAAATCCAATAAATGATGACTGGCCTAGGAACTGGGGTTGCAGAACTACATATATGCAGTGACATCTCTGAGCTCTTGGATTTTCCATTATCAAGATGGTGCCTATCTAAAAATTCCTTAAATGTCAGTTATGGGTCTCCCTTTTGCAGCACTGAGTACCCAAGGTAGACACACGCAGAACTCGGATGGGCCAAGATTGCCCGTGAGACTCTCAACCCTTCTTTTTGCTAACCTTTTCCCATATAACAAGCCTGTGACTATTGGGCTGGGGCTCTGTTGTTTTCATCTGGCTTTTGGGGATATTTTTTACCATTTATTTCCCCAGTGTTTTGGTAGCTTTTATGTTCCCAACCTCTTTTCCAAGATCCACCAACTTATTCATCTCCAACGTGTGTTCAGTTCATCCCTGTCTTCCTTAAAGATTAAACTTGATGAGGTAAGGAAATAAACCTATTCCAAGTCTTTAGACAGTTAAATTCAAGCAAGAAATCAAGGATGAATTGCCAATACACTTCCCCAAATGTACCTGAGAACAGTAGTTTTCCAACTTTTCTTTTTAACCTAGACCCACTGTATAAATCCATTTTGCACTGTGATGCATCCATGCATCCATATATGCAAATGAAACAAAAACAAGGAACTCATAGAACAATATCATAGAAGGCACACGCTAATGTCTTCTATTACACTTTTTCCTCCAATGCTGATAATTCTCCATCATTTTATTAATTACCCACTAGAGGGTCACAACCATCATCTGAAAGAACACTACCACAGAGGACACATCAGCAGCACTCTGTCCTCACCCACAGCTGTGAGTGCACCCTACTAGGAATCCTGCCACAGCCATGCCTAAACATACCACAGGAGATCTGAGGGGTTGACAGCACACTGAGCCCCTTACCTCCCACCTCAGTAAAACAGCCTTCTCCTGCATTCTCAGGAACAATGTGATCACACCTTATGTACTATTGTGTACTCCTCTGTCCTGCTCTCGGAAATATGCATAATAAGTAAAACGAATAGCACAAATGCCATTTTGTTAAATACGTCTATTACAGAGATGCTATGCTTCAGTGCTAATGGAGGTTTTTGGTCCTTTTGAGTTCCTGATGTTGCAAGCTATGGTGATTTATGGAAGGCCAAAGTGCTTTGCTATAACAAAGGTCTGTCGTATTAAAACACCCACCAACTTCCTGCCCATTTTGTACCACGACTCACATTAATTTTCCTGTGACTCAGCCCCTACATTCAATCCATCACAAGTCTTATTGACTCTGTCTCCAAAACACATCCTGTGTGTGTGTGTGTTAACATGGCATATCTCCTAAGCCCTCATCCTATTTCAAGCTGTCACCATCTCTTTCCCAGGATTCTGTAATGACCTCCTAATTGGTTTCCCTGACGTCAGTCTTGCCCTCCCACAATCCCTTGTTCATCCCATAGTCAAATGGTGAATTTCTAATGTAAATTAGACAAGGTCATAGCCCTGCTTAAAGAAAAAATATAGAGAGATGTGGCATGTGTGTGTATAATTGTGTGTGTGTGTGTTTATGTGTGTGAAAACATTTCTCTCTCTCAAGTAGCATGGTTTCTTTCAGAGAGGAACTTTACCTAAAATGTGCAGCTCTCTCAGATGTTAAGATCTGCAGCTGCATGCAGCTGCACACAGAGTTGCAGCTCTGCATGCATGCAAAATAAGGGTGGGAAGAAAATGAAAACCAATCATTTGGTTGCTCAACTGAAACACTCTCTCTCTCCCCCTCTCTCACACACTCACACACTCTCTCTCTAATCAGTGGCTTCCAAATCTTAAATCTTGCCCTGATCTGGCCCTATTTCCTTTCAGCGCCCAAGCCTCAGGTACTACCTGCCCTCTCCTCCCTATACTCCAGCTGTGCTCTATGCCATTTCATCCTCCAAACATGTTGAGCTTTCTCCAGCTGAGGGTTTCCTCTGCATGACCAGTACCTTTCCATTCCTCAGCTCAAAGGCACTTTGAAGAAGGGTTCCCTAAAGTAGCATTTCCATACACATAAGATATTCCGTGTCATTTTCTTCGCAATGTGAACCTACATTGTTTACTTGTTTATTCCTTTATTGGCTTATTGTATTCCCTCCACCAGCATGCAAAATCTTAGAAGGCATGTTCTCCATTGAATTCTAGTACTTAGTGTAGTGGTAGTTACAGAGCAGCCCTTCAATAAACAAGAAAATTAAGGCATGTTTCAATATATGTGTTATGTTAAAATGAAGGAGAATAGCACTTAAGCATTATTCTATATTAATAAAATAACAAAAGCTCATTGTGCTCTGTACTTTTCACAACTAAAAGTTATTTGCAGAACGTACAAAAATTCAGCTTACCAATTCGTTGATTATTCACAAATGTTGACTGTTCAAATAATTCTGCTAATTCACAGGGATGAGAGAAAATTATTTATGCATGTGTGTGGTAAAACTTAACACTGATTTAGGATTTCCAGTCTCCCCACACTGATGTTCATAGACAGCAACAGAAAACAAAGTATTTTATATGACCTGTCAATATTCTTTATAGCATTTTTTTAGTGAGCAATATCCATATCAGTTAGATACAAAAGATTGTCAACCCAGAGTCTAGCTGAATATTGACTCCTTTTTTGTGACAGAAATATTTATTGAGAATTTTTCAAGGAAATACTATAGCATTGCTGGTTAATAGATACCAACTGCAGCCAGGAACCAAAATTTTTAGGCTCATTTCAGAACTGTGGAACTCCTGAGAATTCTGTATATGCTTAAGCAAAACACTATGCTGCCTGGATATCTGCAACTATTCAAAAGCATTCTTTCTGGTTCAAGATGAGCTTTCCAATAGAAGCTGGACTTCTCTTGGTTAGGAAAGCAAGTCCAATACACACTCCATGTA
>JAFYWD010000103.1 GCA_017558205.1 Lachnospiraceae bacterium
AAGAAGCTTTCCTCTTTTCCACAAAACAAAATGGTAATATGCGGTAGCTGCAGGTATTCTACCATCTTACGAAGAACTTCTACAGTATGTTCTTCCAAATCATCTACCGTAAATATGATACCGGCTATTTTTTCTACAGAAGTTATAAGCGAAAGATAATTCAGGCTACGCTTTACAAACAACGCCAATAAAGCAGCCCAATCATAAACTTCCAGGTTTACTTCCACCTGCTCTTCCATACAAGCATTTTCTAATAGGTTAGTAAGCAAAAGGCCTCCTAACTCTTCCTGCTTTGCTATAGCTTCCTTGCCAATATACCACAGGTTCTTATCATCCTGTTTGTACAAAGCAAAGGGAATATTATACTGTTCCTGCTCTGCTACCAGGGATACCGTCTGTGGTTCTTTGTCCCCAATTTTCTGGTAACTGATTTGCACATGTCCTTTTCCCAGCTCATAACCTAGGACATATTTTCCCATATTCTTTTTACGAAAGCTGTCTTTTCCAAATAACATGTACACATCTCCTGCTTCTGTGAACCACTCTAATTTACATTACTAACAGTAAATTAGAGCCTTTTCACCTCTGGGGTTATAATAAATGAAATACTTTATCTACCACAAATTCCGTCTTCCAGTACTCTTCTAACATCTGTTTTGTGGAACCATAATCTCCAAGGCTCTTGGCAATGGTCATTTCATTAATCATCTGATAACGACTTTCCATTCCATTTTCCCTATTTTCTTCTCTTTGAAGAATTCCGCTTTCCGTTAACTGTTCCTGGTTTTCCTGTTCCTCGGTTATGTAATACTGTAATTGTTCTCCATAGAAAAGAACAAATTCTTTTACATAAACTCCGAAGTACACTTCTTTCATTTCTTCTTTTTGATATCCTTCTCTCTGATCCTCTTCTCCATTTTTAATATAGTGAATCATAACTCTACTCTTAGGAGTGGTCTTATAAGAAAGAATTGTTTTATCTGCCAAGGATTCCATACCTGGCACATTCAAATATTCCTGGATAAAAGGAAGCATCATTTCTCGCTCAATTACAGTCTCCTGTAAAAATTCTCGAATTACATTCTCGTCAGCTTCTCTTCTCTCTTTTTGATTTTCTGCAAAATATCTTAAATAAGCTAAGTTAGTTACCACTGGAAGTTGGTACCCTCTTTTGTGAACTCTTCCAATATCTAAAATGATATAAGGAGAAATCACTCTGTCATCTCGCATATATTCCACTGCACGATAAGTTAAAAAGGCAGCTTCTACATTGGTATTTGGTCCGCCTGCCACATAAGCTTTGAAAATCTCTGTTTCATCTCCAATATAAGCTTTGGTAAACAAAATCTGCATCAAAAGTCGTTCACTCAAAGCAAATACATCTAATTCAAAATTAGAAGCCGCTTTGAAAATATCACGCAATGACTTGCTACTTCCTTCATAATGTGCAATCAAATATTGCAGCATAGCAGCATTATATTTTCCTTTTTGGAAGGATGTACCAAGGAACCAAAGAAGGTCTTCTTTTTCTCCTTTTCCTTCTTCCAACATATGACTTGTGATACGCACCAAATCCTTTGGTTCCATATCCTGTGGACCATAGATTCTCATAAAATCATAAGCTTTTTCATAGAGCCCACGAATCACCATATAATGAATCAATTTCTTTTGCTCTTCTTTTCCTACCGAAGACGGCATATAGGTTTCCAGACAAGCGTCTAACTTTTCCGTCCATTCCTCTTCAAAATAAAAATCTAAGAGCTGTGCACGCATTTCCTGTCTGTCTTCTGGACGTATTTTTTCACATTCACTTAAGAAACGTAAATGTGGCTCCTTACTGTTGTTTACATTCTGTAATTCTGAATCCCCATCACACAAATACAATGCAAGTGCATAAGAATCCTGCACCCAGGCACGAATGTAATTTGCCATAACTTCTTCATTAGCGCAAGAAGTCAACTCACTCTCATCTTCCATCAAGAAACGGTTACCCATGCCATCCTGTAAAAAGATAATATGATCTCTATTATATATCTGTACAAAAATATTTTTAGAGCCTAACGGATAAACCTCTTCCTCTTTCATCTGGGTATGAAGCACTACCAGCTTTTCTCCAGCTTTTCCCTTTTTCTCCAATTTATGAGTAAACATTACC
>JAFYWD010000104.1 GCA_017558205.1 Lachnospiraceae bacterium
ATAGGATACGGATCTTAAATATTTCCATGAGCTTTCATAAATATGTTTCCAGAGAAAAGATATTACAGCTTTTGCGTTTGCTGGAGGAAATCAATGAAAAAGGTATTACTGTAGTAGTAGCAGCCGGCAATTACGGACCCAAGGCGAACAGTCTTTCATCCTTAGGATTTAGCAATAATCTACTATCTGTAGGATGTCATGATCTGGATTATAAAAGTAAAGAAGAAATATTGTGTGAAACTTATTCCGGGAGGGGTCCCGGACTTTTTTCTGTAAGAAAGCCTGATTTAGTTGCACCGGGCACCAATATTACATCATTGGCAGTCCCGAGACTTACAGGATATGATTCTATAGGAAGTCCTTATGTTGTAAAAAGTGGTACGTCTTTTGCAACACCCTTGGTATCAGGAGGAATTGCACTTTTGTTAGAAAAAGATCCCGGATTGACTAATATAGATATCAGACAAAGGGTGTGCTTTACTGCAACAGATTTAAAGGAGCCATGGAATAAACAAGGCTGGGGAATGTTAAATATTAGAAGACTTTTAGATAATTTCTAAAAGATATAGATAGCCATTGACACATCTCGTATTATTGTATACAATTATACGAGATGTTTTATTAGTGGAGGAATATTATATATGCATGATCTTTTTTTAAACAGACCTGTAACTACTAATCCTAAAAACTATCTTCTTGAAATAGAAGAGCATATGTATATTTTAGATGATGTTGAAAAGCCCAATGTTTTTCGAAATATGTTTCCTTATTCGGAGATACCTAAGATTCCTTTTAATGACAGAACAGTTCCCCATAATATGCCCAGAGATATTTGGATAACAGATACTACCTTCAGAGATGGACAGCAATCCAGGGCACCATATTCTACGGAACAAATTGTGACTATTTATGATTATTTACATAAGCTTGGCGGTCCTAACGGAATGATACGTGCCAGTGAATTTTTCTTATACAGCAAAAAAGACAGAGATGCTGTATATAAATGTATGGAAAGAGGATACCAGTTTCCTGAAGTTACCAGCTGGATTCGTGCCAATAAAGAGGATTTTAAGCTGGTAAAAGAAATTGGAATGAAGGAAACCGGGATTTTGGTAAGCTGTTCTGATTATCACATCTTTTTAAAAATGAAAATGACAAGAAAACAGGCAATGGAACATTATATTAGTGTAATCAAAGAATGTCTGGATGAAGGAATCAGCCCAAGATGTCATCTGGAGGATATTACAAGAGCCGATATTTATGGGTATGTTGTTCCGTTTTGCCTGGAGCTGATGAAATTAATGGAAGAATATAAAATTCCGATTAAAATAAGAGCATGTGATACCATGGGGTATGGAGTAAATTATCCCGGTGCAGTAATACCAAGAAGTGTTCCCGGAATAATCTATGCTTTGCATAAGCATGCCGGAGTTCCTCATTCTTTGATAGAATGGCACGGTCATAATGATTTTTATAAAGCAGTGGTAAATTCTACTACAGCCTGGTTATATGGCTGTTCAGGTGTAAATACTTCACTTTTTGGAATCGGTGAAAGAACCGGAAATACACCTTTGGAAGCCATGGTATTTGAATACGCACAGCTGAGAGGTCATTTAAACGGTATGGATACTACAGTAATCACTGAATTAGCTGAGTATTATGAAAAGGAAATCGGATACCATATTCCGGAGAGAACTCCTTTTGTAGGGAAGAACTTTAATGTCACCCGTGCCGGTATTCATGCAGATGGTTTACTAAAGAATGAAGAAATCTATAATATTTTTGATACTGAAAAATATTTAAACAGACCGGCACTGTGTGCAGTAAGCAACACTTCAGGCTTAGCCGGTATTGCCCATTGGATTAATTTATTCTATCGTCTTGATAAAGACCATCTGGTAGATAAAAACAGTGTTCTTGTAAAGGAAGTTAAAAACTGGGTAGATAAAGAATATGAAAGCGGAAGAGTCACTGTTTTGACTGAGGAAGAATTAGTTGCTGTAATAAATGATATTACTTCCGGATTAAATATTACATTATAAGATGACAGAAATGGGAGGTTGCTGTGAAACAGGAAGGAACAGATAGGATTTCTTTACGTGGAAAGGTATTTCATAAGATAAGGGAAGATATTCTCAGTGGCAAGTATAAGGATAATGAAGAATTAAAGGAAGTAGCAATTGGAGAAGAATTGGGGGTTAGCAGAACCCCTGTAAGAGAAGCATTCCGTCAGCTGGAGTTGGAAGGACTCATAAATATCATACCCAATAAAGGTGCTTATGTAACAGGAATTTCAGCCAAGGATGTGAAGGATATTTATATGATACGTTCATTGCTCGAAGGTCTTTGTGCCCGCTGGGCAACAGAACATATTACAGAGGAACAGATTGAAGAATTGGAAGAAATTATTTTATTACCTAAATTATACCACACCCACCCTTTATGTCAACCCTTAG
>JAFYWD010000105.1 GCA_017558205.1 Lachnospiraceae bacterium
AACAGTTCAGCCATGACCAATCACTTTGCTGATTGGTCATGTGAGAAAATGTAAATACAGAGAAAGCAGCACCCGGCTCGCTGAAAGCGACTTTGAATCCGGGTGCTGCATGTAACAGGAAGCCAAAGGCTGAACTGTTACACTTTAACAAAAGAAAAGGAATCGGAGAAAGTACGGCTTGTACAATCTTTCCGATTCCTTTTTTATCCTATAGAAAGGGGCTTCCTATAGGATAAAATTATCTCATGAGTTTTAGGGAATCAATTTTAAAATTTCAGCCTTAGGTCTTGCACCCAAGGACTGATTTAGAATCTGTCCCTCTTTCATAACGATTAAAGTAGGGATACTTACTACCTGGTAACGTGCAGCCAGCTCCGGTTCATCATCAATATTGATTTTTCCTACCTTGATATCCTTTCTTTCATCAGCAATTTCATCGATGATGGGACCTACCATACGGCAGGGACCGCACCAGGGAGCCCAGAAATCAAGCAGAACTGCTTCTTTTGCTTCTAAAACTTCCTTGGAAAAATTGTTATTTGTTATTTGAATAGCAGACATACTACTTCCTCCTTGTTCTTAATTATTGTTTTCTAAACTTTATAGCTTCATTCTAGAAAAACATGGAAGAACAGTCAGTGATAAAATCACAGTTTTCAATTGATATGATGTCAGGGTCAAAAGCCTTTTCATTAATTTTTTTAATAAATTATTAGCACTCACATATTGACAGTGCTAACAATTAGTATTATAACAATGTTAGAACAAGTAAATTCTGAATGAAGGGAATAGAAATTCTTTTCAGGTGAAAACTTTTTAGTAGGAGGGTAAGTCTATGAACATTACAAAATTTACGCAAAAATCCATTCAGGCAGTGGAAGGTTGTGAGAAGCTTGCCTATGAATATGGAAATCAGGAAATTGAACAGGAGCATCTGTTATATTCCTTACTGACCTTAGAGGACAGTTTAATTTTAAAACTAATAGAAAAAATGGAAATTCAAAAGGAGCATTTTTTAAAACGCTGTGAACAGGCCCTGGAAAAAAGAGTGAAGGTTTCCGGTGGGCAGGTTTATGTAGGAAAGGACTTAAATCAGGTTTTGATACGTTCTGAAGAGGAAGCCAAACGAATGGGAGACGAATATGTTTCTGTAGAGCATCTTTTTCTTACCATGATTAAGAATCCTAATGCTCAGATAAAGGAAATTTTCAGAGAATACGGAATTAATACGGAACGTTTTTTACAGGCACTATCACAGGTTCGGGGAAATCAGAGGGTTACCTCAGATAATCCGGAGGCTACCTATGATACCTTGGAGAAGTATGGGCAGGATTTGGTGGAAAAAGCAAAGCAGCAAAAGCTGGATCCTGTCATAGGAAGAGATGGGGAAATTTATAACCTGATTCGTATTTTATCCAGAAAAACCAAGAATAATCCGGTGTTAATCGGAGAACCGGGAGTAGGAAAAACTGCGGTAGTAGAAGGCTTGGCCCAAAGAATTGTGAGAGGTGATGTCCCCGGTGGCTTAAAGGAAAAGAAGATTTTTGCCCTGGATATGGGGGCTTTGGTGGCAGGTGCCAAATACAGAGGGGAATTTGAGGAGCGGTTAAAGGCTGTACTGGACGAAGTAAAAAACAGCAGAGGCCAAATTATTCTTTTCATCGATGAGCTTCATACTATAGTAGGTGCCGGAAAGACGGAGGGAGCTCTGGATGCAGGAAATATGCTAAAGCCCATGCTGGCAAGAGGAGAGCTGCATTGTATCGGTGCCACTACCTTGGATGAATATCGGAAATATATTGAAAAGGATCCTGCTCTGGAAAGAAGATTTCAGCCGGTAATGGTGGTGGAGCCAACGGTAGAGGATACCATTTCTATTTTACGAGGCTTAAAGGAAAGGTATGAGGTATATCACGGAGTAAAAATTCTGGATAATGCTTTGGTAAGTGCAGCCATCCTGTCTCATCGTTATATTACTGACCGTTTTTTACCGGATAAAGCCATTGATCTGGTGGATGAAGCCTGTGCCTTAATAAAAACAGAATTAGATTCTATGCCGACTGAGGTGGATAGTCTTCGAAGGAGGATTATTCAGATGGAAATCGAAGAAGCAGCTCTAAAAAAAGAGGAAGACCGGTTAAGTAAGGAAAGATTAGAGAATCTTCAAAAGGAGCTGGCAGAAATAAAAGAAGAATTTAATAATCGCTCTGCCCAGTGGGAAAATGAAAAATCTGCCGTAGAAAATCTTTCTCGTTTAAGGGAAGAAATTGAAGAAATGAACGGACAGATTCAGATTGCCCAGCGGGAAGGAGATTATGAAAAGGCAGCAGAATTAAGCTATGGAAAGCTTCCGGCTTTAAAACAGAGTCTGGAACAGGAGGAAGAAAAAGTACGCAAGCAGGAGTTTCGTCTTTTACATGAAAATGTATCAGAGGAAGAAATCGGAAGAATTGTTTCCCGGTGGACAGGAATTCCCGTAGCTAAGCTGACGGAAAGTGAAAGAAATAAAACTCTTCATCTGGCTGAAGAATTAAAAAAGAGGGTGATAGGACAGGAAGAGGGAGTGACTCTGGTATCAGAAGCCATTATCCGTTCTAAGGCAGGTATTAAGGATCCCACCAAACCAATTGGTTCCTTCCTGTTTTTGGGACCTACGGGAGTAGGAAAAACAGAGCTGGCTAAGGCTTTGGCCGTGCAGATGTTTGATGATGAAGCAAACATGATAAGAATTGATATGAGTGAATATATGGAGAAGCATTCTGTATCAAGATTAATCGGAGCACCTCCCGGATATGTAGGCTATGATGAGGGAGGACAGTTGACAGAAGCAGTTCGCAGAAAGCCTTATTCGGTGGTACTTTTTGATGAAGTAGAGAAGGCACATCCGGAGGTATTCAATGTTCTTCTTCAGGTGCTTGATGACGGAAGAATCACAGATTCCCAGGGAAGACTGGTAGATTTCAAAAATACGATTTTAATTATGACCTCCAATATTGGAGCCTCCTATTTGTTAGAAGGTATTGACCAAGATGGACAACTAAAGGAAGATACAAGAGAAATGGTTTGGAAGGAGCTGTCTGCTTATTTTCGTCCCGAGTTTCTCAATCGCTTAGATGAAACAATTTTGTTTAAGCCTCTGACGAAAGAAAATATTTCAAGTATTATTCAATTAATGCTGGAGGATATTAATCGCAGACTGGCAGACAGGGAGCTTTCCATTGTTCTGACAAAAGAGGCAGCACAGTTTATTACTGAAGAGGGATATGATCCTGTATACGGAGCAAGGCCATTAAAAAGATATTTGCAAAAGCATGTAGAAACTCTGGCAGCCAGACTGATTTTAGCAGATCAGGTAAAAGCAGGGGAGCAGATTGAGATTTCACCGGATGAAAAGACCGGGCAGCTACAGGCAGGAGTAAGAGCATAGGAGTGAAAAAAACTCATATGATGTCAGGGTTAAAAGCCTTTATAATAGTCTTTCAACCCTGACATCATCACACAGATTTAAAGAAACTGGTTAGATTCCGGTTTGTAATGATAATCTATGGTAGCCAGCTTAGCTTCTGTTTCAGCCTTATCCAGCTGTAAATCATCACATAAGGCATCAAAGGAAGCATATTGATCTCTTAATTTCAGATTTAAAAAGGATACCAGCATTACAGGATCTTTGGGAATATTCATAGAATGTTTCTCCTTTATAAGTTAATTTATTGCAGGGTGATAGTGTCATGAATTGGCATTTATAGCCAACACTATGAAATTAGTGAATACTGCATCATTTCATAACAGAGGCGGCTGCCCTCGACGATGGAATCGGGAAGCAGTGCTCTTGCCACTAATTTTAAGGGTTCTTCCGGCAGGTCAACTCTTTTTAAATGGGCATAATCGCCATCAATGCCTGCAACAATATATTCGATAGCTTCAAACATGGTTTTACTTCTCCTTACCAAGGAAGGAGACTCCTTTCACAGTTTAGT
>JAFYWD010000106.1 GCA_017558205.1 Lachnospiraceae bacterium
GATAAGGTACAGGAATTTGCTAATATTAACGTGGCAAATCCGGGAAATCAGGATATTACCTTCTGTTACTGGGGAACAGAAAATGATACGGTAAGATGGGCCTATGCCAATGCCTATAAAGCGGTATACCCTGATTCCCTCAGTGCTGCCCTGCCGGAAATCTATTATATTGATGAAACAAATACCATCAAGTATGCAACCACAGGTACCCAGACTTTGACCCAGATTAAAGAAAATCTGATTTCCTACGCAGGCTATAAGGTGGCAGGATTAAACAAAGATAATCCCTCTGCTATGGAATTTACCACCATTGATGATACGACTGTATCGGCTACAGCCAACGGAAGACCTAAGGTATTGGTATTAGGTAATAATGACGGAGTGGCAAGGGATACCTTAACAAGCTTTGAAAATAAGTTTCCCGATGGCGTAGATATTTATTTTGTTAATATTGCAGGAAATGATAAGGATCAGACCACGGAATTTAAAAATACCGTTAAGTCAAACGGAAAAATTGTATATTGCTATGATGTTTACGGAAGATACATAGGACTGGCTGATGAATATTTAAGAGCAGCTAATCTGATGACAGGTCAGAATCAAGGATATGCGACTCCCGTAATATGCTATATTGATGCTGAAAATAAGCTGCAGTATGTAACCCAGGGAGAAAGCAACGGCGATCAGTTATTAAATATTTTGAAATCCAGCTGTTTTTATGAAGAAGGCCAGGGAGAAGATGTGGAAGAAGTACAATCTCTCATCCTGCAAAAACCTACAAAAACAGTATATCTGACTGGAGAATCCCTGTCGGTAGAGGGAGGACAGGTTGGGCTGACTTCAGATTCCATGACAGCCTTAACAACCTCCATGGTTTCCGGATTTAACTCCCGGCAGCCGGGAATTCAGTATCTGACAGTTACCCATGAAGGAGTAACAGTACAGTTTAGTGTAATCGTGGTAGAAGTGCCTCAGGTTACAGCCAAGGTAGGAGATACTTTAAGCAGTATTAACCTTCCGGTTTATACCTATGGTGTATATTCCTGGAAGAATTCCGGGACTACCTTGGAGACTAAAGGAAATCAAAGCTTTGAAGCTATTTTTACACCTACAGATATTGTAAATTACAGTGTAAGAAATGGCATTCAAATTCAGGTTGAAGTAACAGAAAATGAAACGCCTGTTACCCCTCCTTCTGTAGAAGAAAAATACATAGTAACCTTTAATTATGGCGGTAAACTGGATAATGAAACAGTAGAAGTAAAGAAGGGGGAAAATGTTACACAGCCGGATATTACTACTGTCGAAGGCTTTGAGTTCAAGGGTTGGTACAAGGAAGAAACCTTTATTACTCCTTGGAATTTTGAAAGTGATACGGTAACGAAAGATCTGACCTTATATGCAAAGTGGGAAACAAAGAGTGTAGATCCTGGAGAACCGGAAGATCCCGTACTTCCTGAAAGCAAAGTTATCACAGTTGCACCTATAGCAGACCTTGTATACACCGGAAAAGCCTTAAAGCCGGTAGTTCAGGTATATGATGGTGAAAAGCTGCTTCAGTTAAATAAGGATTATAAGGTTACTTATAAGAATAATGTGAATGCCAATGCAGGAGCAGTGCAGGCAGGAGAAGAATTTAATGAAAATCTTCCTTCTGTAATCATTACCGGAAAAGGAAACTACTCCGGAACCTTACAGGTAAACTTTAATATCCTTCCTATAGAAATTAGAGATGAAAAAGATGTTATTGATTCCGGATTAAAGGTTAATATTACTGATCAACTGGTAGTAAATACGAAAAAAGCAGTAGCACCTCTTAAGAGTGTTTCCTTTGGAAAAACCTTAAAGGAGGGACAGGATTATACTTTTACACTCAGTTGTATGAATGCTACAGACAGTGAAGGACAGCCTATAACAGGAAGATTAGACGATGGAAAAATTCCTGCAGGTGCTAAAGGAAGATTTACCATGATAATAAAATTTGAAGGGAATTATCGTGGTGTAGCAACTTACTTTATCTCAGTAGCAGAAAAAACGGAGCTGATAAAGAATGCTGCCGTAACCCTGAAAAAAGAGTTTAAATCCATAGATTTTGAAGCCTTTAATAACGGGTACGCTAACAAGATGCTGGAAGAGGGATTTGAAGTAAAAATGGGACAAACTCTTTTGGAACCCTCTAAAGATTATGGGGCAACATGGGCTAATATAGACAAAATAGGTACAGCTACTCTTATCATTAGCGGATCAGGCAACTACAAAGGTACCAAAGCAGTAAACTTTAAGCTGACAGGAAAAGCCCTTACCGCCTCCAAGCTGACCTTGGAAAACTTTGGAAACCTTACCTATACAGGGGAACCACTTGCTCAGAAGGATCTGATAATAAAATATGAGGGAAAACCTTTGACAGAGGGAACTGATTATATCGTTTCCTACACCAAGAATGATAAGGTAGGAACAGCTGTTATGACCATCACGGCTAAGGAAGGCTCCTACTATCAGGGAAGTGTAAAGAAAACCTTTAAAATTGCCGCAGCTGATATTACCCAGGTAAAACAGCCGGAAGCAATTACCGTTCCTTACAGTAAGGCCGGTGCCCGTCCGGTGGCAGAGGTAGTTCTGGAAAATGCCTTAGGACAGAGACTGGTAAACGGAAAGGATTATACCTTAAGCTACAAAAATAATAAAAATGTAGCAGAAGCAAACAGCAGTAATGGTCCTGTAGTTGTAGTAAAAGGAAAAGGTAATTATACAGGTACCCTGGAAATTCCTTTTACAATTACAAAGGCAGACTTATCAGATCTTGGCATTACGGTAAAAGCAGTAGCTTATAATGCAAAGAAAGCAGATAGCTATGCTTATCAGCCGGCAGTAACTATTAAGGATGGCAGCAAAACCTTAAGCAGTAAAACAGACTATACCGTAGAGTATGAAAATAATACTCAGGCTGCCTATAAGGCTTACTATCTTGATAAGATAGAGGGAGCACCAAAGCCTGTAGTTAAGATTACAGCCAGGAAAGTAAGCAGCTACACTACAGAAGAGCCTGTTATCATCGAGCTTCCTGTATATAGAATTAAGCTGACCTCTAAAAATGTTTATGCCGTGATTTCAGAGACCAGCTATACCGGTAAGCAGGCAACACCGGAGGTAGAGCTGTACTACTCTGCAGATCATAAAGTCATAAAAGATATCAAAGCCAAAGGC